>JAJSZW010000068.1 GCA_030262895.1 Deltaproteobacteria bacterium
GGTGTCGCCTTGATTTATGCTATGTTTTTTGGCACGGATTACACTTTATGACTTTATGATTCAATGTGGAATAAAAAAGCTGAAAGAGAAAGGATAATATTGATACCGAGAGTAAGCCAAAAGAAAGATTGGATTCTAACTCCTATTAAACAGTTGAGTCGCATATTGACTGTGTTTTCAATGGGTTGGTGTTTTCGTTTTTGCACCACATCCATTTTTATAGCTTTTACGATGGCTTCTAAATATCAATTAACATGTGATGCAACTCAAATCAATGGGATAGTATCGCTTTTTGTGAGATTTTTAGCACCACGTTTTTTTGGGTCCAAGGGCGCGCCGAAAAAACAAACACCAATAAAAATAGGCACTTAACAACAACTTGATAGGCAGCAACAGGCCGTTTTGGGCATTAACTGTTTAATAGGAGTTCTAACTTATGAAAGAACTTCTGAAGCGATCACCTGACAGGGCAGACGCACTTTGTTTAACCTTCGCAAAAGGCGGGTTCTTTGGCGATTGTAGTTTTTTGGATTTTCCAGAATAAAACGACTGCCTGAGAGCGTCTATTTTAAGCGTTTATGGCTTAGGCAATACTTGATATAGCTTTAATCAACTGTTTTTCTTTAGTCGGTTGTAAGTATGGTGTGTTAACCTCAAGGAAGGGTTGCGTGTCGCCATCCTGTCAAAGCAGGTAGGAAGCCTAACCCGAAAAAGGCATTTTATTTTAGTTATTTCAAGCTACTTGAGGTATTGATTTCATATAAATATCGCAACTATCTGTGAATAAGGCTGAATGTTTGATATATAGCAGATATCGAAACTACTGCTCTGACCTCGTCTCGGTAGAGCGTACACAACATATTGGGATAGGTATAAACAAAAAAGGCAGAGACAACTGTCCCTGCCCATACTTTTCAACTAATTATTATCTTTGCTTACTACGTCTATCGAAACCATTTCTGCGGTCTTCTCAGCATCTCTATTCAGGGATATGTATGGCATATGAGAATGCCCGTCTATCGCCCACTGAACACCTACCACCTTTATCTGGTAGTTTTTGATTCATGTGCGCTTACTCCTAAACTTCTTCTTAAATCCAACAAGACCGATTAAACCAGAACCCAAAAGGAGTATTGTGGCAGGTTCGGGGACGGGATCAGGGTCAGAATCGTGGTCAGGGCTGTTAAACGACCAACTTAATATATCGAAGTCAGCACCATATGCCCCAGAAGCGGCATGAAATCCCATATAAACTTCCGACGTTCCTAAAATATCAAGCACGTCAATCCCATAGGATATATATGGATTAGTCGGTTTAATATCACTTGTAGAAGCATAGACATCCATGAAACTACCATCAGAATCTATCCATGCTTTCCAGATTGCTCCGTTATTAAAATCCGGAGTGATGTGTTGAGTCACAGCAGATTCGAAGTTATGGTTCTCATTTATTCCAATATGATTCCCGCTATAGTTGTCACGAGAACCGTTATTGAAGATGTCAAATTCAACAGATACAGCATTACCACTACAAAGATCGCATCCAGTTTGAATATTAAAGACAAACCAATCTGCACCACCGGCAATATTATTCGTTATTTGAAACGAAAAGTTAGTGCTGTAAGATTCACCTAAAGTAACAGGATCAGTAAGGATGGCATAACCGGTTCGTTGCCATGTGCCGCTACTTAACTGTAAAATATCATCCGCACTGGTGTTAAGTGCCTGGGCATTAGCACCAAGAGTAAAATCAGAGAGGTCAGAGAAATCGGGATAATTTATATCCAAACCAAATGCAATGCTCGGAACCATCATTAAGAATATAATCAAGACGGTTAAAATATGTACTTTTCTCATAATATATCGCTCCTATTGTGCCTGTTAACCTTTCTTCTTACATTCAAATACTCCGCCGCTTGCGGCGGGGAACTTCATTGAATATATCTACTGGAAACCTGAAATTTTGAGGTTTATTTTGAACTGTAGTTCAGATTTAAACTAAATTAGTACGCAAAAATCATGCAAAATTAAACAGTTAATAGTATATGATATAATTTTAGATGGTTAACTGAAATGCATAGTAAATTAGAAGTGTAATATCATGGATTTTATTGTGAAATTGTGAAGTAAACTACACAAAATCTATAAGATATTTTACATATTTATGTGGGTAATGCGAAGGATGGAAAAATCAGAATGGAAACTTATTGGAGTTTTGCAAACACAAAATGTTGAATATTATTTCGGCTAACTGGAAGTATAGATAACTTGCCAGTATCCAAACATATTAATTGGTATCAAAAGATTGTGATGTTTTCATGATATCATAAAAGTGCAGTCTTTAATACCGTCCTTTATAGGAAAAAACAAGTGAGAATTAACTACCCCGCTGCAAGCAATAGGGTATCTTCACAGGATATTTTTGATTCAAAATAGTAGAGAAAGCATAAGCCGTGAATATTACCAAAAAAAGGAGCGTGGCTGTTCGTTTTTCTTACATAATCACCAACACATTATCGTACATGTACACGTCTATTTGATTTTTTAAGGTGTGTGCACGTCAGATAATTCGCATTATATAATTAGGGGCATTTTGCCCGCCAGCAGGCTTGAGTAAGTTCGATTAGCCTATATTGTAAACAAAAGCAGTGCAGGAAACTGCGCCAGCCTTGAGCGTACTCGATAGGCAGGACGTAATGACAGAGTTTTTACCAACGTCCACCGGGCCAGGGATAGAAAATACAATCACAACCGGCCTTTAAATTGAGGGCCGATTTTTTATGTCAACATGACTCAATTTTTATCAAAATATGGGCTGAAGGTTGGGTATAGTGTTGGGTATTAATTTTTGAGGATTTTGAATAGATTTGAAAATATTAGTTAACTACTTGATTTTATTATTGGTGATCCCACGGGGAATTGAACCCCGGTTTCCGGCGTGAGAGAGCGATTTAGCAGTGATTTCAGCGTATTCCACCTACTTTATAACCCACCAAAAGCCGTTTAGAGCCGTCAAAAGCCGTCTAAAAAGCCGTCTGTCAATCGGACTGGCTTGGACGGTCTGTACGATAAAATCCCACCTCAAACACAGCCCCGAAATCAGCCCCCCAGATTTTGTGCCAGCATTCTCAAAACTGTCATTACAGGGGAAGTGTGTGCCCGTGACACCCATAACGGTGTCATTACACCTGGACCACCGGAGTGTCACGAACTGCATAATAGTATAATTTAATAGTAAATCAAAAACAACTTAAAATAATTTTTCAGAATTTGAGACAAATATAAGACTTTGGGAAGGGTGTGTGTGTGCTACCCCAGGAAAGTGTTTTACACTTGCCCATTCAGCAACGCTTCAATCTTTAACATAGTATAATTTATATAGTAATTACAGTATAGTATAGAATACAGTTTTCTGTAAGGTGTTTAAAACCAGCAGAACAGAAATATAATTTAAAACACCGTCATAACCAGAACAAAAGCAGGTGTAATTGTTCAGGAAATACCTATACACTACTATATTCTACACAAGAAACGTTCCTTATATCGCATTACAGAGCGTCTGGATGGTAAATATAAATATGTATTGACCTAATATAGTAAAAGTATATAATTAACATCATCATTAAAATAACAAAGATAGCATATATGAAAAAGAAACCATACCCCACTGTAATAAAGCGTACATCTAAACTACCAACAAAAGCACAACTAAAAAGGATGAAGGATAAGATTGAAGCATTATCGGTTCAAAATATGGCTGATAAACATTCATTAGATGAGGATAAACCTATGGTAAAGAAAAAAGGGAAAACAGCAGAGAAAAAGGCAAGAGCGACAAAAAAGTCTCTAACACCAGAAGATATAGCCAGAATGATAGAGGAGTGGGATAATAAGACTACTGGTGAATGGGCAGATGAATTTGGAGTTTCCTATCAGACAGTCTTAAAGATGGCAGAGGTTATTCGTAAAGAGGAGGCTGCATTATGTCCGCCGAAGCCGAAAAAAGCAAGAACACGAACAGATATAGCCAAGGCAGGAATAGCATTGTATAAGAAGAAGCAGAGTAAGAAGTAGTATTAAATTTTACTTGTTTTTTCCTTGGCAGGACTGTATGGATGATGGACGATGGACGATGAGGACGGTGCTTTTATGATTTGTATTTAAAAAGAACTATTATAGTGAGCGTTTTTCTCACTAATCATTGTTAGGAGTATTTATGAAAAAAAGGCTACTAGTCATAATTGCATCGTCTACTTTTGCAGTCTTCGGTATTCTCTTATCAATTGGTATTTTAGTATCAACTAATGATAGAATATCAGATTTAGAGTCAAGAGTTAATGATAGAATATCAGATTTAGAGTCAAGTGTTAATAATGTTGAATGGAAATTAGTATCAACTAATGATAGAATATCAGATTTAGAGTCAAGAGTTAATAATGTTGAATGGAAATTAGTATCAACTAATGATAGAATATCAGATTTAGAGTCAAGAGTTAATGATAGAATATCAGATTTAGAGTCAAGAGTTAATAATGTTGAATGGAAATTAAGGAGATAAGCAATGAAGGAATTCTTTCGATTTTTTGTTACGGCGATTCCTTTCACAGTTGGGATGCTGTTGTCTTTGATAGCTTTATGCTTTCTATTAAAGTTTTATGATAGAGGTCTTGATTTCGATAATGAGGAATTTTGGGGTTTTGTAATATTCTTTGTAGTCGGATTCCCATCCATGATTTTCGGCATAAATAAGTTATCAAAGAAAACTCCTAATCAAAGTAAGGCGGACGCATAAATGAGCCGCTGCTTTGGGCGGTTATATGAGTAAGAGGAGGGAGAAAAATGACTTGGTCCCAAGAAACAGAAGAAGCGCTGCAAGCATGGCTTGCCCCTGATACAGCGCATGACATAAATCCACATGATAATTCGCGATTCTATGATTTTATCTTTAATGTATGGATTGATGAACAAGGCATATGGGATGAAGCCTTGGCGAAACAGAAAATGAAACAAAAAGCAGCGCAACTTCATCCTGTTTGGTCGCCGCAGATGATAGCCGAGTTCATCGATGAGCGCCGGTCAGAGGGGACACTGATTCTCGATTTTCTATCAAATGCCAAAGAAAAGGGATTATTCCCAAAATTAAAATAAAAAATGCGCCCCAGTTTCGAGCAGACCTTTTCCGGCCAAGGGAAATACGTTCTGATAGCAAATTTGAACAAGTGAAAGAGACTGCTATTGAGATTATCAAAGAGAAGGGGTTTGTAAGAGAAATAGACATTTATCGAAAAACCAAATTTTCAAGAACCGCAATACGGCCTCATTTGAAAAAGCTGGTTAGTGAGGGCCTTGGAGCATGATAAAACGAAATACATCATGTCAAGCAGAAACGGACACCATAGTCTATAAGGTTATATAGGTTACGGTGTCCACATTCTCCTTACCATCTATCTGCTATTTCGCCTCATCCTTCTCCACTTTTCTTTTAAATTTTGATAGTTTCATGACCAGTAAAACAAAGATGGCAAATAATCCGCCATATATCACCAGCCATTTTTGAATAGACATAGGTCCAACTATCCGGTAATGGATATGAATCAATTTATATAAATAGATAGTATCATATTGTTTTTATAGTATATATTTGTTTTTTAGTACATTTATACAATACAAAGTTTCCGTACTTACGGAAATTCTTTCCTCACACATCCCTTCCCTCTGCCGAGCTCAAACCAGGCAAGCATCTTCCCGCTCTTTACTTAAAGGGTATATTTCATAGCAGAGTAGTATATAGTATAGTATAATCATCAACTTATCCATCATTCCCCAGATATCACCTGTCAAATGCGAAAAGGAAAATCTCGATAAAGCAGGACTCTGCTTTACAGTAGTTCAGGAACACGCTCAATAAATTACTGATAAAATGGGATGCTGAATTATTAAACTTAAACGATATGCTTTACTACCATTATTACTTCTCGCTTATCTTCCACAAATATCTTTCAGAAGCCTCCATGTGTCCATATTCTGGCTTTTATAGTTTTAGGCAAGCCAAAGTATTAGCCGCAGGAATATAGTCATTTATTCGATTTCTCCTACCGACTCTTTTTTGGACTTTTAGACCGAGCAATTGACCCGCATGTCATGATACTTGCGTCCTTCTTACATAATCAACGACTCATTATCAGACAGACTTGGGGGTTCATTATAATCAATAGTCCATAACAACAAATTTCAGCCCCGACAAAAATCTTGCCTTTTATAACTACGTCCATCTGATAATGCTGATTATACAATCAGGGAGCAAGTATCCCGCCACGCTCCTGCTGTGCTGATATCCACTGCTCCTGCTTTCTCTACTATTTTGAATGAAAAAGAATTGCGGTAAGGCAACCTACTTTTGTTAGCGAGTTTTTAGCATTCATAGAACTGGAATCCATCGTGGTTATGTTGATTTGGCGAACCAGATTTATTGCCTGCGGCACCCTTATATATGAATAACGGAATATTTCGTGAAGTATATTTTAAAGCCCCCCTCTCCTACCTCTTTATAATAAGCCATCCGGCTGATTACTCACAAACATAATCAATCATTTAACCAGTAGAAAGGGCGGTTTGTCTTAAAGACAGCCACCCTCTTTGCGTTTTAAGAAAGGAGGTGAAAGAGCAATGGCATATACCCCAGAGTTGAGCATGGGGGCGTCCAGTTCTCTCCGTAGAATAGCGTGGGCACTCAATGTGCCGATGACCAAGGCTATTGAAAGGGTCTTTGAGACCCTGCCACAGATTTTAGACACGCGCCTTATTTGCGAGTCCTGTCGAGATAAGAGCAAGTGTCCAGAATGTGCTTTTAATTCACAAAATCAGACACAGCAGAAAAAGGAGGGGCCGAATTAAAATAATAATAATCATAAAACAGAAGCAAGAGCCTTCATTGTCGATATATTCCGGCTTTGAGGGCTTTTTGTTTTCAGGAGGCGAAAAAATGGATTTCTTTGATGATGGATTTGATTGGCAAGATTGGATGATTATCGGGCCTTTATCAGAGGATATAGCAGAGGAAAAACGGGAGAGGGAGCGCATAGAACGTGATAAGTTTGAAGATGATGAAGATTCTTTCAGTGAAGATGGCACAAATTTGGATAATACAGAAGAATAGTAAAATTTATGTATAGTCTTGTTTATAAGCCTTTTACATAAATATATTACTACCTATAAATATTATTATCCTTCTTTTTTTACTTCCTTGCCCTTGACAAATGAGTAATAGTGCTTATCTTAATAAAAGAAAGGAGAAGCAGTTATAAAAGACTCATAATGAAAAAACATTTTTAGTGTCGGACGCTGATTTTATCAGAATCAAACTAATATATCAGATTTGATAACAGCCCGCATCACAAGTTAAAATACGAGATAACTGTATTATAACTTGTGATGCGGGCTTTTTTTATTGTTAAAAATTAAACCAAAAGGAAAGATGAAAAATTTGGATTATAATAAAAAGGACTGGCTCAAAGATGCGGTTCCAATGGATAAGGCACTATCCTCATCAAAGAAATTGAGACAACTTGTCGATGCTTTGTTTGAGGAAATCGCACCGCTGATAAAAGTTTCCAGTAAATCCAGGCAGAAAGAAGCGCTAAAAACAACGCTGATGAACCTGATTCGCGCTCACCAACTCGATAAACCGGTCAGGTATTCGAGAGATAAGAACCGCTATACGAGGGACAGGCGCTATGGAAAACTATATTTCAAATACGACCGGCTTATCCCGATAATCGACGCCCTGGAAGGCCTGGGCTACATCGAGCAGAGTTCCTTTTACTTCGACCATGAAAAAAAAGGAGAAGGACTACAAACCCGTATGTGGGGCACAGACAAACTTTGGTCACTCTGTCAGGAATACCGACTATTACAAGCCTTCCCTCTGGTCCCTGAACTCCCAGAAGACGAAGAGATAATCATCTTGCGCGACGAGGATGGAAAAGAAATAGGATACAGGGAAACAAAACAAACCAGACAAATGCGCGAAGACCTGAAAAACTATAACAACTTTATCGATAAACACAGGATTACCGTGCGACTGGACGGAGTAACGGTAGTAGATAATAGATTTCTGGTCGAGAAGCTCTATGGAAACATCAAGAATGGTAAAATCTGGATTGAATCAGTTAAATTCAATAATAATCACTATCAATATAATTATACTACACCAATACCATCCTTCAATAGACATAAGAAACCATTCCATATCAATCCATTTTGTATTATCCACAAACTAATAGACAGAATACCGGCATATAAGACCGCTCCATCTTCTCCCATTACTCATACGAAACGGAGGATAACCTTACTGCGCACGCTTTTGCGACGATTTTGGTCTGATGCGCATCTGTTCCAGAAAGACATTGAAAGGCGCAGTTATGAAATCAGTCGTATTCCATGGAAGATGAGACAGGATGTTTTGGGGGAGGAGTTCCGGCTCCAAGACATCGGTATCGATGAACTGTTTTTCGTGCTGGACTATGAGCACCTACGCCGAATCTTCAACCTCAAATCGTGGGAACAAGGTGGGAGGGCCTATGGTTCATTCCATCAGCATATGCTTCGCAAATACATGCGCAAGGACATCCTGATAGACGGCCAGCCGACAACGGAAATCGACTTCTCCGCATATCATATTCGAATGCTTTATCACCGAAAAGATATTGACTACACAGATGACCCGTATTCTGTCTGCGAAGGCCCGGAAATGAGAACCATTTACAAAGCAGTGGGTCTTATAGCTATAAACGCCAAGAAGAGCGAAGCTTGTGGGGCCATACACGAAGAACTGAAAGACAGGAAAATACCGGTGCCACGACGAGATGAGCCTTTTAAAACGCTTGTTAGAAAATTCAAGGAGGCCCACAGGGCCATTGAGCAATACTTGTTTTCTGGCATAGGCTTAACACTTCAAAACATAGATAGTCATATTATGAATGCTATTTTGATGAGACTTATGGATAAAGGGATTTTAGGTCTATCGGTTTATGACAGCGTTATTGTAGCAGAACAACACGAAGCATTCACAAAGGAGGTGATGACAAAGGAATATAAAAAGATAATGGGCTTTAAACCCAGATTTTAGCACCAGACGCAACACTACGAGCACCATCTCATTAAACTGGCGGGGCCACCCAAGCCCCACAAGGTCGCCATAGTGCGACTGGACTTGCCATGGGCGGGACAATACCGTCTTCTGGAACCGACCAGCACAGGGCCTGTCAAATCAAAATTGGAGGTCATTATGAACAATGGACCAATTAGAACAAAGTTTGGGGAAAGCGTTGCGTGCCAAGGAAATAGCCCAGTATCTCGATGTTGACGTTAAAACCGTTAGAAAGTATTATCATAAATTAGGTGGAATACGCTTGGGACGCCATTACAGATTCTTTGAAAAGGAGATTTATTATGCCATACAAAAAAGGACAGAAGTGGGTTGCCCAAGTGAGGAAAGAGAGCCAGAGATTGGAAAAGGTATTTTTGACCAAGAAGGAAGCCAAGGACTGGGAATCCAAGATGAGGCGAAAGCCAGTCGAAGATTGGAGCAAGAAGACCGTCACGGCCTGTTTGGGTGATTGGGCACAGGTCTATCTCGATGTGGCCAAGGTGCGGTTCACAACCAAGACCTACAAGGAAAAGGTCTCGATGTTTAAGCGCTTCTTTAAGGTCATCAATTCGGCTCTTCCGGTCTCGGAATTGAAGCCAGCCAATGTGCTGGACTACATTATCAAACAAAAGGAGGCTCGTTCGGGTTATGCCGCCAACAAAGACCGCAAGAATCTGGTTGCGGCCTGGAACTGGGGCATGAAATACATGAATCCGCCCCTGGCTGGCCCGAACCCGTGTCTTGTAGATAGGATGCCAGAGGTGAGGTCACCAAGGTATGTGCCATCAGAGGAGGACTTCTGGAAGGTATATGCCGTTGCGGAAGGCCAGGACAAGGTGATGCTCATGACGTTCCTGCATCTCGCCGCAAGACGTGGGGAGGTATTTCGCATAGAATGGACAACGGATGTGGATTTCGCTAACAGCCGTGTCCGGCTATGGACACGCAAACGCAAGGACGGAACCTACGAGTATGACTGGCTTCCCATGACCAAGGAATTGCGCAAGTCGTTGTTGTGGTGGTGGGAACACAGGCCGATAAAAGACAAGCCCAATGTATTCCTGTGTCTGGATGAAACGGCATTCACCCGAGAGTATTACGGCCAGCCCTTCAAATGCAGGATTCATTTCATGCGACGTATCTGCGACAAAGCCAAAGTTAAACCTTTTGGCTTCCATGCTATCCGGCACCTAACGGCTTCCACACTCTTCAATCATGGATACGACGTGGGGGTGATTCAGTCCATCCTTCGGCACAAGAGCCCCAGTACGACGGAGCGGTATTTGAAGAGCATCGGCATGGAAAGGGTGCGAGACGCCCTGGAAAGTTTGCCCTCCAAACCGGCGGAGGTCGTGTCGATTGACATTGACCGAGTCTACGAACGAACGTTAGGAGAATGAAATGAGGAGCCAGAAAAGCAAAAAGCCGTCTGTGGAGCCGTCAGCTCTCCAAGCGGCTTTAATGAAAAGGCGTAAGGCCTTTAATTTATTGGTGATCCCACGGGGAATTGAACCCCGGTTTCCGGCGTGAGAGGCCGGCGTCCTAACCGCTAGACGATGGGACCCTTTAATTCTTAGCCCTAAGTTGTGCATGATTATAGAAAAGGGGATACTTTGTCAAATATTATTTTCTATAGATTTGAATACTTCTCAATCCTTTTACCCTTTCTGAAACCAAAAACAAAATATATTATACAACCGATAAAAGGGATAACAGCAATCATTCCCCATATAAACTTATATGCCAGTTTGCCAAAATCCTTCTTAGCTATATCAAATATAGCCAGGCAGGTTATTACGTAAAACGCTATGCCAAGACCTACAAAAAATGTTGTGGTATTCAATTTTATCCTTTCAGGTAACAGTTCAGCCACTAAGGCACTAAGGCACAAAGAAGGGATATGATTGATAAATTGAGGAATTAAAAGTGACAACATCCTTCAATTCGGAATCCCTAAATTTCTAGATTATGAATTTTAAAAAATATATATTATAATCTTGGTGCCCTGGTGTCTTTGTGGCTGAATTTTTATCCTTTCAATAGTTCAGATATTTTTAATATAGTATTAACATAATATTTGCTGTGATTATAACGATAAATGACCTTATAGGCATCTTTTCCGTCTATTCCCGGATGCCATCCGTAATGGCCAAGATATGTTGCTATACTTATTATAGCATCGGCATGGTTAAAAAGATCAACACTTCCATCTCCGTCCCCATCTTTTGCAAATGCAAGAATACTGCTTGGTATGAATTGAGCTATACCCAATGCCCCCGCAAAAGAGCCATTAATAATAGCAGGATCAATTCCTTCCCTGTTTACATATTTAAAAAAGGCTTTAAGTTCAGCGTAGGCCCATTTTGATTTTCTTTTCGACCACTTATTGAATTCTTCCCTTGTACGACTGTAAGAGCTTGAATTTTCATCCCAGACCATCTCACGGATGTTTAAATCCGACAAAGAAGCCAGCGTTGAAAGAGTGTTTAAAACAGATCTGCTCCCAATTACTTTTCCAAGTCTTGTTTCAACTAAAATTATAGCCGTTACAATTTCTTTGTCCACGCCGTATATTCTTTCAGCCCTTGAAAGCTCTGTACTATATTTGCTCATATATTTTTTTGCCTTCTTAATGGAGCTTTTGGAAGTGAACTGATCGTAATTTAATTTAGCTTCGCTATGCACGAAATATCGGGAAACACCTTTAAAATCAAAAGAGACCTCTGGTCTGTTGTATAAATCCTTTATCATGCCTTTATCAAAACCTTCTATTATGAGTCTTTGCTGCAGGGATTCAAAATATACCCTGCTGTTATCTGCAATAGCCGGGTTTTGAAAGGATGGCACGGCAATTAATATCAACAAACCTGTAACCAGAACTATAATTGTGCTGTAGTTAATTTTAATAGATATCATCACTAATCTCCGGGTAATAATATGCAAAAGCTTATACGACGCAACTTTTTAGGGCACTTGGCTTTTGGTTTTTTGGTAAACAGAAGTGATTTGCAATTGGAATCATGCTTGGGCATCGTTTTTCAAATGTGACTATTTGACTGTATCCAGCCGAAATAAGCAATGGTAATGCCTTGTCATAATGCTGACCAACGCTCTCAGGCTTATGAGCATCTGACCCAAGAGTAAAAAAAATCCCCTTTTCAAAACATTTTTTTATAATTTCTCTGGAAGGATAGGTCTCATTGACCGGATGATTATATCCGCTTGTATTAAGCTCCAATGATAAATTCTTCTTTTTTATCTTTGATAATATCTCATTTATTTCTTTATCAAAAGTTTTTAAAGGCCTCCTTCCAAATTTTTTCAACAAATCAAAATGACATATTATATCATAATAATTATAATCCAGCATTTTATCAAACTTTTCAAGGTAAAGGCCGTAAATATAATCTGTGTCATTTTCTCCCCGGCTCCATTGTGAGCCATGACTTACTACGTTAATGCCATCAAGAAAATGCAGAGAACTCCCAATAACGTCAAATGAATACATGCCCACAATATCTCTGACAAGATCGATATGCTCCGGACAAAAATCAACTTCCAGGCCGGCTTTAACATTAATAATGTTCCTGTATTTATGTTTAAGAAGCTGAATTGCCTGAAAATAAAACGGGACCTCGCCGGGTGTCATAGAAAGTTTATTTCCTGGCTCAGAAATAATCAGATGATCCAGAAAGCATATCTCTTTTAAGCCCATATCCACGGCTTTTTGTATGTATGCTTCCATTACACCTTCTGCATGGTTGCAAAGGGAGGTATGTATGTGATAATCGATCATATAAGTTCAGGGTTCAGGGTTCAAAGTTCACGGTTCCTTGTAAGTATCTAAATGACATGATATAAATTTAAAAGTCAAATAATAACAATCATACATACTCTATCATATAAATTTGTAACATGAAAAAAGTCTCTAAAACAGTTTTTTGCTGCCAGGAATGTGGATACCAGGCCCCTAAATGGATGGGCAAATGCCCTGACTGCGGACAATGGCAGACCTTTGTAGAAGAAGTGCAAACATTGAAGCCGTCTCAAGAAGCAAGGCGCAGGGCATTATCTCTTCAATCAGAACCTGTCCCCATTGACTCAATTAAACTTGAGGATGAATATCGTCTATTAACCGGAATCAAAGAATTTGACCGGGTTTTGGGCGGCGGGCTTGTCCCCGGAACACTTGTGCTCATAGGTGGTACTCCCGGAATAGGCAAGTCCACTTTAATGTTGCAGGCTTTGCACGGTCTTGCAAACATGGGACACAAGGTACTTTATGTCTCCGGAGAGGAATCAATTAAACAGATAAGCTTGCGGAGTAAAAGGCTTTCAACTGTCTCCAGCGATTTGCTGGTGGTTTCAGAGATAGATATAGAATCCATACAAACAATGATTGAATCAACCAGGCCGGATGTGCTTGTAATAGATTCTATCCAGACCATGTTTAACGCAGATCTTACTTCTGCTCCGGGAAGTGTAAGCCAGGTCAGGGAATGCGCCATTAAACTTATGCTCATAGCCAAAAATACAAGTGTTCCGATATTTCTGGTTGGGCATGTGACAAAAGATGGCGCCATAGCCGGGCCCAGACTTCTGGAACATATGGTGGATACAGTTCTTTATTTTGAAGGCGATAGAAATCATGTTTTCAGAATTTTGCGTGCCGTTAAAAACAGGTTTGGATCAACCAATGAAATAGGCGTATTTGAAATGAATGAAATGGGCCTTGAAGAAGTTGTAAATCCTTCTGCGGTATTTCTTTCAGAACGCCCTGCAAACACACCAGGATCGGTTGTAACTGCCAGCATGGAAGGCACCAGGCCGATACTTGTCGAACTTCAGGCTCTAGCCGGCAGTACAAATTTTGGAACACCCAGAAGGACAGTCCTTGGTATTGACCAAAATCGGGTTGCTCTGCTTGTGGCTGTTATGGAAAAAAAATTAGGTATGGATTTAATGGGCCACGATATCTTTATGAATGTGGCTGGGGGTGTAAAGGTAGATGAGCCGGCAATTGACGTGGGAATTGTTTCCGCCATCGCATCAAGCTTTTTAGATAAACCTATTTCTGATGCAACACTTGTTCTTGGTGAAGTAGGATTGACAGGTGAAGTCAGAGCTGTGAGCCATATTGAAACCAGAGTTAATGAAACAAAAAAAATGGGTTTTTCAAGGTGTCTTGTGCCGGAAAGCAATCTGAAGCGCATGACCGAAGTAAAAGGCATAGATGTTATAGGGGTTAAAACAGTATCAGAAGCTATTGAAATACTTTTTTGATGAGGCGAAACAAATCAAAACATAAGGGGTGGAAAGATCATTATTCCACACTGGCTAAAAAAGAAAATTTCCCGGCAAGATCGGTTTATAAACTTAAAGAGATACAGCAAAAATACAATTTAATTAAAAAGGGAAACAGAGTTCTTGATCTGGGTTGTTCGCCGGGATCCTGGCTTATCTATGCAGCAGAGCTGACGGGTAAAAAAGGCCGGGTAATTGGAATTGACCTGAAGCCTTTGTCTGTAAAAATCCCATCAAACGCCAAGGTATATACCGCAGACATTCTCTCTATTGACGATAAGTTTTATGAGTTAACAGGAAAAGATTTTAACGTTATTTTAAGTGATATGGCACCGGCTACAACCGGCAATAAAAGTGTTGATGCTGCGAGATCATTTAACCTCTGCGAAGCAGCTCTGTACATTGCTCAAAAAACTCTGATGCCCGGAGGATCATTTGTTTGCAAGATCTTTCAGGGTGAAGATTTTAATAAATTTTCAGACTTAGTAAAGGCCGGTTTTAAAAAAAGCAAGATTTTCAAACCACAAAGCAGCCGAAAGGCGAGTAAAGAGATTTATATAATTGGATTAGGATTCGCTCAAAAATAACTTCGCAGATTTGGCGCTCAGATTTGGGTCAGATTGGGTCGATCTAATTGAGCAAAACCACAGCAATAACTGGTTATTTTGAGGATTTTGCGATTGAAGATCGGCCCAAGATGGCCTAAAGCTGAGATGCCAAAATGCTAAGTTATTTTTGAGCGAGTCCTTATATAAAAATTAGGAGGAAAATATGTCAGGTCATAGCAAGTGGTCTTCCATTAAACATAAAAAAGGTGCAACCGATGCCAAGCGCGGCAAAATTTTTACAAAACTCATAAAGGAAATCACTGTAGCGGCACGTATGGGAGGAGGCGGAGACCCTGCATCAAACCCAAGGCTGAGAACGGCAATCCAGGCTGCAAAAAGTGAAAATATGCCCAAAGACAATATTGAAAGAGCCATAAAAAAGGGAACCGGAGAACTCGAAGGAGTAAATTACGAAGATATTATTTACGAAGGGTACGGCCCGGGTGGCGCAGCTATTTTAATTGAATCACTTACAGACAACAAAAACAGGGCTGTTGCCGATATTCGCTACATTCTAAGCAAATCCGGAGGGAATTTAGGTGAAAACGGCTGTGTTTCGTGGATGTTTGACAAAAAAGGATATATTGTTGTCGAAAACAGTAAAGTCGATGAAGAAGTTTTGATGGAAATCGCCATAGATGCCGGCGCTGAAGATGTGAGAGAGGATGAAAGTAATTTTGAAATTATCACCGAGCTTCAGGGTTTTGAATCAGTTAAAACAGCAATAGACAAAGAATCAATATCTTACATTGTAGCTGAAATAACCATGCTTCCAAAGTCAACAGTAAATTTAGAAGGCAAAGAGGCGGAACAGATGGTAAGATTGATGGAAAATCTTGAGGACTGCGATGATGTGCAAAAAGTATATACTAATGCAGATATACCTGAGGAAATTTTAAATAATATAGAATAAAAACAATCGTAACAGTTCAGCCACAAAGACACGAAGACACAAAGAGGGGGGTATGATTTTTAAACCTTATCCACGATACAGGATACATCCAATGACCAGTGGCGTTGTGTAAAAAACGGCATCAAGAGAATTATATTATAATCTTGGTGTCTTTGTGGCTGAACTATAATAAACGATTTAAATTCCCTTGGATAAAGAAAGATCTATCATCCTTTGAACCGCTTTTAACGCCGGCCGCTGTATATCTTCCGGTACCCTAACCTCGCCCTCCATGAATTCAAGGCTTCTGACAATATCTTCAAGAGTGATTTTCTTCATATCACTGCATTCCATGTTTAAAGATGCGGGATAAAAAAATTTGTCGGGATTTGCCTTTTTCAAAGGATAAAGCAATCCTATTTCAGTCCCTACGATAAAAGATCTGCTTTTCGATTCCATGGCGTATCTGATCATGCCGGAAGTACTTAAAGCAGCATCCGCCATATCAATAATATCCGGCGGGCATTCCGGATGAGCCATAAAAACGGCATCCGGATACTTTTGTTTTGCCGCGTTAACGTCTTCAACAGTAAGGCCGTCATGAATCGGACAGTATCCATCCCAGAAATGTATCTTCTTTTTTGAATGCAAAGCTGCATACATAGCAAGGTTTCTATCAGGAACCATCATTAGTTCATCAGCATCAAGGCTGTTTACGACTGCAACAGCATTCGCCGATGTGCAGCAAATAGTCGAGATCGCCTTGACCGATGCAGATGAATTAACATAAGTTACAACCGGCATTGGAGGAAGCTCTCCAAGCTTAGCCTTAAGATCTTCCGGAGTCACCATGTCCGCCATAGGACACCCGGCATCTTTGCGCGGAAGCAGTACTGTCTTATGCGGCGACAGGATTGAAGCTGTCTCTGCCATAAAAGTTACTCCGCAAAACAGAATAACCTCGGCATCAGTCTGGGAAGCCTTGATACTCAATTCAAGTGAATCACCGCAAAGATCAGCAAGATCCTGTATTTCCGGAGGCTGGTAATTATGTGCAAGCATAATTGCTTTTCTTTTTTTCAGCAGGTTTTTTATCTTATCTCTCATTTTTTATATCCATATTTACTCATCAAGTTCCAGCACCTCTGTGCCATAAGGTATATCAAAATTGAATATCGAATCGTCAATATTCTCCAATAGTTTAATATCTATCAGCTTTATTTGAGTCTCATCGCCGTATGAATTATATGTAACGATCTCTTCAAGATGAAATGTCTTCTTTGAAATTGACAGGTTTATGTATGATAAATCGTTTGTTTTCTTTACCGACAACAGCTTAAGTATATAATAATCATTGCTGTCAGTATTTTCCAGGGTAATATTGAATTTTTGTCTGATAAGCCTGATGTCTGAAAGGAAACTGGCACCCTTGCCATCTCCAAAAAATGATGGGAATTCCCCAATCATAACCTGGTTATCATCCGGTCTGTAAACCCATAGATTCTTACCATCTGTAACTATAATCTGTATGTCAGGCTCTTCATACTCCCATCTCATCTTACCCGGACGTTTGACCGTTATTTTGCCTGACGCAGAATCCGTTATATTCATTGCCTTTAATGTCGATTTCTGAACAAAACAAGCAGAAAATCCGGCAACAGCATACTTTTTCTCAACTTTGTCCATAATCTTATCAAGCAAAATGTTCGATTCCTGCGATTTTGAATCTTGACGCATGGATGAATCTTTGCATAACACATGCTGTGCATTTAAAAAAATAACTACCCATAAAATACATATAACTAATTTAAATCTCATACTATAAAGCTCCGCAACAATGAATTGTGGTTTAAAAACATCCTCTTTTTACGAGGTTATTAATAATAATACTTTAATCAAAAATTTACAAACTCATTTTAGAAATAATTGCGGATGTGATCTCATTATGATATTATATTTGGGACTGACTTTTTTGACCAGGATTAACGGGAGATTGTCAAATGCTGAAAAAGCCGAGCTATGAAGAATTGGAAAAAAAAATAAAGGAACTGGAAAAAATAGCTTTTGAGCGCAAACAGATGGATGTAAAGCATCTTGAAAGCGAGGAGCTTTGCAGCAACATACTTGAATCCATAAGCAACGGTATAATGGTTCTGGACTCTAACTTCCGCTTTACACACTGGAATAAGGCAATGGAAAGAATATCCCAAATTCCACGAGAGAAAGTTGTCGGCAGTGGAAAAAGCGCATGGGAAATTTTTCCTGACCTGGCAAAAGACGGTATGGATGAAATTATGTGGAAGGCAATGCAAGGTGAAGTCACCAAGCAAAAAGATGCTTCACTGCGTTTCACTAAGAAAAAAAGCGGCTTTATTTCAGAAATGTTTTTTCCGCTCAGAAATACTAAATCGGAAATTCGCGGTATAGTCGGAGTAATTCGTGATATCACCGACAGTAAACAGGCAGAAAAGACCATACGTCTTAATGAATCTCGTCTCAACGTGCTGTTGAAACTCAACCAAATGACTGAAGCATCCTTACTGGAGATAAAGGACTTCACTCTCGAAGCTGCCGTTAAGCTCACTAAGAGCAAAATCGGCTATCTTGCATTTATGAACGATGACGAGAGTATTCTTACTATGCACTCCTGGTCGAGGAATACAACAGTAAAACAATGCGCCATTAGCAATAAACCACTAACCTACCCTATGGAAACAATGGGTCTATGGGGTGAAGCTGTCCGACAGCGAAAGGCGATTATTACCAATAATTATTCCGTTCCCAACCCTTTTAAGAGAGGCCTTCCAAAGGGTCATATAAAAATAATTCGTCACATGAACGTCCCGCTCTTTGAAGGCAATCGCATTATTATCGTTGCAGGCCTGGGAAATAAAGAAAATGATTACGATGAATTAGACGTCCGCCAGCTTACATTGTTAATGCAGGATATGTGGAGCCTTATACAGCACAAGCAAGCGGAAAAAGAAAAAAAGAAAATAGAAGTTCAACTTTTACAGGCACAAAAGACCAAAACAATAGGCACGCTTGTTGGAGGTATTGCCCATAATTTTAACAACCTGCTTATGGGAATACAAGGTTATACATCCTTGATGCTTTTTGAGACCGACTCTGCCAATCCAAATTATGCGAGACTTAAAAACATAGAAAAAATGGTTGAAAGCAGGCTTGACCTTACCAGGCAGCTTCTTGCATATGCCAGGAAAGGCCGGGATGAAGTTAAGCTGCTTGACTTAAATCAATTGGTTGAAGAGACCTCGCAAACCTTTGGTAGAACTAGAAAGGAGTTCACAATACGCCGTGAACTTGCCGACAACCTATATACAATAGAGGCAGACCAGGGACAGATTGAGCAGGTTCTATTGAATCTTTATGTTAATGCTGCTGACGCTATGCCTGAAGGTGGTGAGTTTACCTTAAAAACCATTAATTCTTCCCACAAAAACATAAAGGGAAAGCATTTTGTTCCAAAACCGGATAACTATGTCATGTTATCGGTTGCAGATACAGGTGTGGGTATGGACAAACCTACAATGAAACGAATTTTTGAACCGTTCTTTACAACAAAGAACATGAGCCAGGGCACAGGTCTCGGTCTGGCTTCAGCATATGGAACCATAAAGGCTCATAACGGATATATTAATGTCGATTCCAAGAAGGGGCATGGAACAACATTCAAAATCTATCTGCCTGCTTCTGAAATAAAGCTCCGGAAAGCAGTTAAGATCCCCGAAGAACTGATTAAAGGAACAGGAACGGTGCTTATAGTTGATGATGAAGAGGTCATTATAGAGGTTGGCAGAGAACTGCTGGGGGCCATTGGTTACAAGGTATTAACGGCTATAGATGGAAAAGAGGCTATTGAAATTTACAAAAAAAATATGGATAAGATAGACATTGTCCTTCTGGATATGATTATGCCCGATATGGGTGGTGGAAAAGT
>JAJSZW010000069.1 GCA_030262895.1 Deltaproteobacteria bacterium
ACAGCTCTTTTTTTAATTGCTGCGAAATTCAGCAACAACAAGTCTCATATCTTCAAAAAACTCTTTTTCTACTGGGCATGTTTCGCACTGAAATTCATTAATACAAGGCTTTAAGGAATGTTGCCCCATTTTCATGGTGCGCATTTGTGGTATTTTTTTATCAGGCACCATCTCAATACAGCCGGTAGGGCATATATAAGTGCATGAACCGCAACCAATACAAACATCAGATGCTACCCTGAACGGCGTAGCTACCTCACGGTCAATGCCACGGCTTACAAGGCCTATCGCACTGACACCCACAACCTCTTCACAAAAACGTACACATAGACCGCACAGGATACATTCGGTAGAATCTTGTTTCTTGAACCTGGATGATTTAATACCCATCTGCTTTGCCATAGCACGAAGGCTCGATACATCAGGGCACCTTGCAAGAAGCAATTCAATAATTATCCTTCTGATATGTCTGAGTTTTGCTGTATCAGTAAAAACTTCCATGCCGCCTTCGACTGGAAAATTACATGCGGTCACAAGTCTTCGCTGCTTATTTATTATAATCTCAACCATGCAAAGACGGCATGATCCATAAGGCTTGAGGGCTTCATGATAGCATAGCGTCGGGATAACGACTCCTGCTTTTTTTGCTGCATCAATTATAGGAGCTCCACTGTCAATCCGCACCATTTGTCCATCAATTGTTATTGGGACTTTCAATCGCCTGTCTCCTGATACCTTAAATATTGGTGACTACTCACGTAGTCAGGCTGAAGCTGTTTAGACTGAAGGCTGAAGGGGTCAGAAGAGCACGATTGCCGTACTTTAGCGGAAACATCTGATTCTTGCACCAAACATGGCTTCAAAATGCGTTTTTTCCTAACAGTCTTCAGCCTTCAACCTTCAGTCTTCAATTTCCATAGTTACCCTATATCACTATAACAGCCTGTCTTTTACATAAATTATAACAGATTCCGCATTTAATACATTTTGCTGTATTTATTCTGTGTGGTTTTTTCTTTTCACCCGAAATCGCTTTTTCAGGGCATTTAACCTTGCATAGTGTACAACCGTTACATAATGTTTCGTCAATCATGTATTCAAAAAGATTCTTACAAACACCAGCCGGACATTTTTTATCATAAATATGAGCAACATATTCATCATGAAAATAGCGCAGAGTACTTAGAACAGGATTGGGCGCAGTTGCGCCAAGACCGCACAAAGAAGTCGAAATCATAAAATGGCCAAGTTCGGTAAGAGCCTCGATATCTCCTTTTTCTCCCTTGCCTTCGCAAATATTCGTCAGAATATAATGCATCTGTTTCAACCCTTCCCTGCATGGAACGCATTTACCACACGATTCAAACAACAAAAAGTTAAGAAAATATCTGGCTATATCCACCATGCATGATGTTTCGTCCATAACGATCATACCACCAGAGCCCATAATGGCCCCGGCTTCTCTAAGGCTGTCGTAATCAACCGGCATATCTATCTTACTGATTGGAATACAACCTCCGGAAGGGCCACCTGTTTGAACCGCCTTAAATTGTCTATTTTTTCTAATCCCCCCTCCTATATCAAAGATTATTTCTCTAAGGGTCGTTCCCATCTCAACTTCTACCAAACCAGTATTTCTTACCTTTCCGACCAGAGAAAAAATCTTTGTTCCCTTGCTTCCTGTGGTTCCAATATTAGAATACCAATCAGCGCCCTTTAAAATAATCTGCGTTATGTTCCCAAAAGTTTCTACGTTATTTATAATTGTAGGTTTTCCCCATAATCCCTCAAAAGCAGGGTAAGGAGGTCTTGACCGTGGTGTGCCGCTTTTGCCCTCAATTGAAATTATAAGTGCTGTCTCTTCACCACATACAAAGGCACCGGCTCCTTTATTTATTGATATATTGAAATCAAATCCAGTGCCCATTATATTGTTTCCCAGCAGACCATATTCTTCGGCCTTCTGTATAGCAATTGATAAATGCTCGATTGCTATTGGATATTCTTCCCTTACATAAAGAAATCCCTGACTTGCACCTATGGCATAAGCAGCTATTATCATGCCTTCAATAATACGATGCGGATCGCCTTCCATCAGACTGCGGTCCATAAAAGCTCCGGGATCACCTTCGTCACCATTGGCAATGATATACTTTATATCACTTGGGGCAGCACTGCATATCCTCCATTTAAGACCTGTCGGAAATCCTCCCCCTCCCCTTCCCCGCAGGTCTGAGGCAACTACTATTTCCACTATTTCTGCCGGAGTCATAGCACTTAAGGCTTTGTATAAAGCAGAATATCCATCTGCTGCAATATAGTCTTCAATATCAGTTGGGTTTATCTTGCCGCTGTTATAAGATATATGCTTTTTCTGTTTTTTATATAAAGGAAGCTCTTTTTCTGTTTTTGTATATTCCTTTGTTCCGGCGTCTTTCCACAAAAGTCGCTTAACAATATTGCCTTTTAAAATTGTCTCGGAAACTATATCCGCTATATCTTCAGATGTAACTTGACGATAGAAAATATTTGCCGGTTCTATCACCATAATAGGCCCCATTTCACAAAAGCCATGACATCCGGTTTTTTTAATTTCTACCTTTTCCTGAAGACCTTGATTATTTAACTCATCCTCCAAAGCGGAAATAACCTTGATCGATTTTTTTGCCCTGCATCCAGTGCTGAGACACGTCCTGATAGTAATTTTATCCGGGTCCTTCTGTTTAAGAATGCATTTTCTTAAATCTTCAAGATCTGATATGGTTTTAATTTGTTTCAACCCTTTACACCTCTGGTTCTAAACAATATGGAGACAAAAATTTTTCTATATCTCCGGGATTAACTGCATCATAGTAATCTTCGTCAATTACCATCACAGGAGCCAGGGCACATGCCCCCAGGCAGTTAACAGTCTCAAGAGAAAACATACGATCATCTGTAGTTTCCCCTTCTTGAATATTTATTGTCCTTTGAATTTGCTCCAAATTTTTCACAGCACCACCAAGATGACATGCCGTCCCACTGCAAACCCTGATTGTATGACGTCCCCTGGGTGTTAAGCTGAAGGTCTTGTAAAATGTGGCAATGTCAAAAATCCTTGTCAGATTCAGCTCCAGCTTCTCAGAAATATAACGAAGAGTATCTTCGGGAAGATAATTTTCTATACCCTGAACATCCTGCATAATACTGATTATAGCTGAATGCTTGTATTCATGTTCTTTTAAAATGTGATCAATTTTTTCAAAATTCATATATAAACCTTGAACTGTGAACAGTAAACCGTTAACCGTCTTTTAATGTATCTTTCCGCCAGCAGGGCATTGTGTGTATACCCCGAAAACCTTCATTTACCTTCTTGAACATCGTTAACCGGCATAAATCCTGCAAAAAATCATTAACAGGCTCCAGTCTTTTTAAGAAGTTTTTATCAACATACCCTTCGTCTAAAGACAATTTCTGCAGTTCCCGTGCTATCCTGCTGAATCTAATACCTTGCGGACAAACAAAATAACAAGAATTACAAAGACAGCAGAACCAGATTAGATCAGATGAAAGAACTTCATCTCTCATCCCCAAAACTATCATATGTATGATGCGTCTTGGATCAAAATCGTCTATTACTTTCCGCACAGGGCAAACACCTGTGCATGAGCCGCATGTATAGCAGGGCTTAATTTCTTCTATACCTATTTTTTGAGCAATCTCGTCTTTGAATCCGGAATCTGCTTTTTGTAAAAGGACTTTTTCCATAATGTCATGTTTTCTCATAATTATAACACTTTAGCTTTATGAAATAAACCATATACGCATGAGCTTCAGGTGTGATACATTCAAAGCAGGAAACTGTTTGAGCGTATTAGATATCGTTAAGAAAGAATCCGGTACAAAATGTCGTTTCTTGCATCGCTGTTTGCTCAATTACCACAATTTCTTTATAGTTATGGCCGATTCTTTTTTTACGATATCTTTTGCGTGAGTTTTTCATGATTTGAATGTATTATACCTGAAGCGGATATATTTCAAAGCGCTAAAGTGTTTCTCATAATTTTTCATACCGAGCCATTTCATTCATCAAAACCGTCAACAACTTCTCTTCTGACGGCAGATGGCCATATGCTTCATCTTTTTTCATCTGTTTTGCCTGTTTTGCAAAGGCCATCCTTAGTTTCATACCTTCTACAGCCATGCTTGCGGCTTTCATTTTACGCATCAGTTCTTCACGATTAAGTCCTTCGCCCGAACCCAAAGTTCCAATATCTTTTATTTTACCAGTAAATTCAGTAATCAACTTAACAAAAAGAGGGCCTTCAGCAGCGGACGCCCATTCAACAGCAACTCTGTCTGTATTGATTTCCAGGCTCTTAAGTATCATTCTTATAAATGCAATTTTGTTTATGGCTTCATAATTACCAGACCGGTAATGGCACTCGCCCGGATGTCACCCGCCGACAAATATGCCGTCAGCTCCATTAATAAATCCTTCAAGCATAAAAACAGGATCTATCCTTCCAGTGCACATCACCCTGATCACTCTTATATTAGGAGGATACTGGAATCTTGCTATACCTGCTGAATCTGCCGCCGCATAACAGCACCAGTTACATAAGAAGCCGAGTATTTTGGGTACGTTTACCATAATTTTATTCCTTAATCCCTCTGCTTACTCCCTACTATCCCCAAATGCCTTGATTTGAGCTAAAATCTGATCATCTGTAAATCTTCCCATATTTATCGCCTTTGCAGGACAATATGATGAACATACACCACACCCCTTACAGGCAGCCACAACAATCTCCGCCTTCCTTTTCTTGTTAATCCTGGTCATTTTTATCGCGTTATAAGGACAGAAATACTCGCATATGCCACAGCCAATACACTTATCTGTATCACAGGAAGATACGATGGGTTCGGTCTTCACATATCCTCGTGCAAGCAAAATAGAAGCCTGAGATGCTGCCGCCTTGGCCTGAAAAATTGATTCATCAATCGGCTTGGGGAATTGGGACATACCGCAGATATAAATCCCGTCAACATATGAGTCAACCGGCTTTAATTGTACATGTGACTCCAGAAAGAAACCCTCTGCTGATTTAGTTACAGATAAAGCTTTTCCTAATTTCTCATCTTTCCTTGGAATGATTGCAGTACTTAAAGCTAATATCTTAGCATCTATAACAACATCCTTATTTATGATTGGATCCCTGACGGTTACACGAACCCCGCCGTCAATTTCTGTAACTTCCGGCTTATGTTTTACGTCATATCTAATGAAGACGACTCCTCTATCTCTGGCATCTTTATAGAAGTCCTCATGAAAACCATATGGCCTCATGTCCCGGTACAGGATGTAGACATTGGTCGCAGGATTTATTTCTTTAATTTTTAAGGCGTTTTTAATAGCCATGCTGCAACAGATACTGCTGCAATATGAATGATTGTCATCACGGGAACCAACGCATTGAATCATAACTACGGAATCTTCTTCAGCCGGTATAAACTGACCGGAAGCAATCCTTTCTTCAAGTACATGCTGAAGTAAAACATTCTCGCTCTTTCCATACAAATATTCATCAGGTTCATAAACTGCCGCGCCATTTGCAAGAATGATGATTCCATGTTTCAACTCTTCACGATCAGTTCCATGATTTGCGCCTGTTATAACTGTATGAAAATTTCCCACAAATCCATTAACGCTTTCCACCTCGGATTCTGTAATAACATTAATAAGATTGTGGTTGTTTACCTTATCAATAAGCTCGTTTAAATATAACTTTGGATCTTCGCCCTCTAAAGTGTAATGAATATTTCGAAGATTGCCTCCCAATACGGATGTTTTTTCAATCAAATAACATTCAAATCCTTGCTCTGCCAAAGATAATGCGGCAGTCATACCGGCAAGTCCCCCGCCGATCACCAATGCCTTTGGGATAATCTCTATAACAGGCTCGGCAAGGGGTTGAATCAACCCGGCCTTTGCAACAGCCATGCGAATAAGATCTTTTGCCTTTTGAGTCGCCTCTTCTTTCTCATAGGCATGCACCCAGGAACACTGATCGCGGATATTAACCATTTCAAAAAGGCATTTATTTAACCCTGCTTCCCTTATAGTTGTCTGAAATAACGGTTCATGTGTTCTGGGAGTACATGCTGCAACAACAACGCGGTTAAGCTTTTCATTAATGACGGTTTCCTTTATCAAAGCCTGTGTATCTTCTGAGCAGGAATAAACATTATCAGTACTGACGACAACGCCGGGAAGTGTCTCAGCATATTTTTTAACGCCAGCGACATCCACAACTCCACCGATATTCTTCCCGCAATTGCACACAAAAACCCCTATTCTCAAATCTTCCTGGTCAATAGATATTTCTTCAGCAAATGCCTTTTCAGTGATCAGCATGCCACGTGACTTTTTCAGCAGCTCCGAAGCACAAACTGCTGCCCCGCTTGCCTGCATAACGCTGTCAGGCAGAGGCATCGGCCCTTTACATCCACCTGCAACATAAATACCCTCTCTAATAGTGTTAAGAGGGTTAAAAAGGCCTGTCTGAAAAAAACCATGGGTGTTTAGCTTAATACCAGCTGTTTTTGCCAAAGAATAATTTTCTTTATGTGGCTCCAAGCCCATTGGGAGTACAATGAGATTGAATGTATCATGATGCAGAGTTCCATCTTCCTTAATATATTCTATTGCGAGATCTTCAGTATCTTTATCATGTTTAATCTCAGAAACCCTGGAACGGATAAAAGTTACACCGCTTTTTCTTGCTCTTTCATAAAAAGTCTCAAAGCCTTTGCCATACAGCCTCATATCCATAAAGAATATTGTAATATCCAGATCCGGTTCATGCTCAAGTGCAACGATGGCGTCCTTAACGGCATATTTACAGCAAACCGAAGAACAGTAGCTTTTACCTGATATTTGTGTACGGGAACCAGCACATTGAATAAAAGCAATCTTCTGTGGCTTTTTCAGATCAGACGGTCTTAAAATCTTTCCCATGTATGGTCCGGAAGCACTTGATATACGCTCGAATTCAAGGCCCGTTACAATATTTTGAGAATCCTTATAACCATACGACTCTATACTGCCTGCATCACATTCCTTAAAACCTGTAGCCATAATTATGGAACCGACATGATACTCGGATACCTCTGCTTTTTGATCAAAATTAATGGCACCGGTCTGACAGGCTCGTGTGCACTGCTTACATTCTTTTCTATTCAGGAACAGGCAATAATCAGGATTAACGGAATAAGATGAAGGGACAGCCTGAGTATATTGAATATCAATGGCTTTTTTGAGGGATAAATTCTGGTTGTAAGGATCAGGAATGGTAACAGGGCAGTATTGGGCACAAACGCCACAACCAGTGCATTTTGTTGCATCTACATAACGGGGATAACATAAGATTTTGACAAAAAAATTTCCTGCAATACCAGAAACTTCTTTAATCTCTGCATTCGTAATAATTTTTATATTGGGAGACCGACCGGCCTCCACCAGCTTGGGCGCAAGTATTCAGATAGCACAGTCATTGGTAGGAAATGTCTTATCCAGACCAGCCATGATCCCGCCTATGGCAGATGACCGTTCAACCAGATAGACATAATAACCGGCTTCAGACAAATCCATAGCCGCCTGTATTCCGGTAATTCCACCGCCAACAACCATCACAGCGCCAATAAGCTTGTTATTGTAAGTTTGAGTTTTCATGGTAACCAAAAGTAGGGGCACGGCGCGCCGTGCCCTTACTGGAAATCGATGGTTTTTGTCATTGGAGCATTTGTATTTTTGTCATTGTTTCGTATTTCGTGCTTCGAATTTCGAAATTATCAGACACTATATGCTGATTATCCTTTCAAAGATACAAAATCTCTCTATAGCAAACCATTCTTCTGGAGACTTTAATCTTCTACCAATTCCAGCGCCCCGGTATTACACCACCTTACACAAGATGGGCTCGGTGGTATGCCGCAGAAATCACACTTTAAAGGAATTCCTGTCTCAGCCTCAATAAAATAAGGTTTTTGCGGGCATGATGCCCTGCAGAATGCGCACATGTCATATGTTTGATCACCAATAACAATAAACTGTTTGGAAGTACATGCGGCATCCACAAAAGGACCTGCTATCACAGGATAATATCTGTTGCCGTCTCTCATCACTCTTATGCGTGCCCGCCTTGGATTTACTGTATTAGCCACATGATTAAGTGAACATGCAGCCTCGCAATGCCTGCAACCAGTACATTTGGTATGATCTATCTTTATTCTCGGCATTATTATTCCTCCAGTCCAAGCGCCTGTAGTTTTTCCTGGAGAGGCTCCCCCTGCTCACTCCATCCTCTTAATTGATAATATTCCGGAAGCATTTCCTTAACATGACTGATTTGGCCTTCAGCAGGTCCATCCGGGATCGGTTCCTTAAAAAAACGTTCAGGAAGAGTGTCATGGCCCATATTAAAGCCGGCTTTCATGTTAAATATTCTCTCTATATTCCAAATCCTTTCACCTATGGATAACAGATCATCGGCCTTATAATTTGTGCCCAGGCAGCTATTTACCATGGGAACGTAATTATTGAATTTTAACCCCATCAAAGGCCAGTTGCATAGACCAAGTGAATCCACAACAGCAGAAGTATCCTGATATCTCTTTACTAATGATGCTTTGCCTTGAGTCTCTAATGGATCGAGGTTCTCATGAACATTGAGAAGTTCATCAATAAAAGTATAGCCATATAAATGATGCGGCCCATAATTACATGTGGCAAAATGGAGCCCCATTCCCTGAATAGCCCGGGGATCAAAAGGAGCTAAAGAAAGACCTTTTACACCCATAAAAATTTCCGGCATATTAAAAGACTCGGAGATTGCCATTCCTCCCTGGCCAAGTCTTTTGGCATAACCCTTTTTTGTTGAAATCAACCTTATTGCTTCAATCATGGAATCGGCATTACCAAATGAAATGTCTATTTTTAACTCCTCGGGAGTAACTGCTTTCTTCTCAACCAATTCCATCAGCGTTGCGAAATTTCCTCCTGTGGCTACAGGATCCAGCCCCATTTCACCACACAGCATACTCATCATACCGATTGCTGAAAGATCGCTTATACCGCAATTGAATCCCAAAGTACCTATCGCAAGATAGGTCGGCACCATTCCTTTTCCTTCAAAAGCAGAATATTTGACATCTGCTTTTTTAATACATGCAATAGGACAGGCAAAGCACCCGCGCCCTCTCAATGCAAAAGCGCTGTTTAAAGCTTCGGTGCCTATATTCTTTAACGGCTGGGAGGTGCTGCGAAAATTATTTCGGGGAAGAATGCCTTTCTGATAACAAAGTCCTACTAAAAATGTTGTCCCCCACTGAGACATTGATTGCGATGTTAAAGGCGCGCTGTTGAGTTTGTTGATAAGAGTATTAATCACCTGCACAAACCGACTGCCATCAGCAACCTGTAATGAGTGCTGTCCTTTTACAGCAACGGCCTTAAGATTTTTTGACCCCATTACTGCGCCAATGCCCGCGCCTCCAACAGAAAGAAATCTATCATTTACCAAATTGGCCAAAGGAAGAAGTTTTTCTCCGGCAGGGCCAATTGATACTAAATAAGTTTCCCGCGCCATCCATTGATCACCAAGATTCTTTTTAAAAAGCTCCTCAGTCTCGGCAGTTGAACGTCCCCAGTACTCAAGGCCGGGAACAAGCTTTACTTTATCATCTATAATAGAAAGAATAACCGGCAACTCGGATTGACCTTCTATTATAACCATGTCAAATCCAGCAAACTTTAACTCAGCACCAAAATGTCCCCGCATTTTTGCGCATGCTAAACCACCTGAAAGTGAAGATTTGGTTATCACATTGCATGAAGCACCTGTTATTGCTCCTGTCCCGACAAGCGGGCCTGAACAGAATATCAGCTTATTCTCAGGAGAAAGCGGATCTACATTGGGATCAACTTCATCAGTAAAAACCTTTACTCCCAGACCCCGTCCGCCCAGGTACAGTTCGAGAAGATCAGTATCAAGCTTCTCTATCTGGTGTTTACCGTCGGTCAAATTTACTCTTAAACAACGACCGATCCAGCCATTCATCTCTCAATCCCCTTGTATAAAAAAGCTGTTAGCTTTTAGCTGTTAGCCTTTAGCTAAGAGCTAACCGCTAATGGCTAACAGCTTTAATCAAACAGATAACACATTCAGCTAATAGCTAACGGCTAAACCGCTAATAGCTTCCATAAATTATGCAGCGCCTTTAAGCCAATCGACTGTTTTTTCTCTCAAGGCTTGATCATAGCCGAATGCAACACAGGCAGTACGGCAACAACCACAGCCAATACATTTGTCAGTATCAACATAAATAGAACCCTGCTGGTCTATAATTGCACCTACTGCACATACCGGTAATGCATAACAGGATTTGCAGTTGTGTTTACATATAACATTTAGCATGTTTTGATCTCCTATATTATTTTTGTAATACTTAACCTAAAATCTTATCTACTTCTTCCGCATCAGAGTCCATGACATAGGGAATTCCTGAAATTTCAGCAGAGTCTTTTGTCAGGGCAACAATATCATTACGGTCGATATGTTTTAGAGCAAACTTTCTTGCTCCGGCCATAAATTGCTGAAGTCCTTGTTTAAGCCTGTCTATATAAGAATAAAGACCAATTGCCCCGGCAGGAAGCTGGCTGAAATCTTTTCCATATTTCTCCCTAAGCTCTGCTCCAACAGCAAATAAACGAAGATAGCCTTCTTCGACATCTTCACCTTCAAGCTCCATTTTCTCAGCCATCAATCTTCCGTGAGTTTTACCTACCATAGCGGCAGTGAGAATAGCGCGACCAAGGCATATGGCTTTTACATAAGGTGCTCCTAAAGCAATTGCTTTAAAAATATGATCTTCAAGAGACAGGCCACCCGCAATAGCAATCGGCGGAATATAGGCTCCTTTTGAAGCTAAACGCCGGCACATCTGATAAGTTAAACATTCAAGCTGTACCGTGGGGATACCCCATTCATTCATCATGCGCCATGGGCTCATTCCTGTCCCACCACCGGCTCCATCTATAGTCAAAAGATCAATTTTCGCATTAGATGCATATTTAATTGCCCGAGCCAGATCTGCCGGGCGATATGCACCGGTTTTCAGAGTTACATATTTTGCACCGACAGAACGAAGTTTCTCTACTGATTTATAAAAATTATCTTCATCAACCATGCCAAGGCGTGAATGACGCTCAAACTCAGTTATACCGCCTGCCTTAAAAGCCTCCTGAACCGCAGGGTTCGTTGGATCCGGGAGAACTATATAACCTCTCTCCTTCAGTTCCATAGCTCTCTCAATTGACGACAACTTAACTTCGCCGCCGATATCTTTGGCGCCCTGCCCCCACTTTAATTCAAATATTTCAATGCCTAATTTTTCAATTACATACTCAGGTACACCTAATTTAGTATCTTCAACATTAGCCTGAATAATAATACCGCCATGACCATCATACCATTTCCTAAAAGAATCTACCCGACGTTCCATTTCCGGAGACCTGGAAATCCTGCCGTTTGAAAATTCGGCTTTAGGATCCATTCCACAAACATTTTCTCCAACAACAACTAAAACCCCGGAAATAGCAGCACCAACAGCCACATCATCCCAGTTTATACGGGCGATGTCGGTTGATCCTACAGCACCGGTAAATACAGGAAACTTAAGCTTTATGCTATTGTCCGCTCCCACAGTTGTTGCAGTATCTACTGCAGGAAATGTAGCTTTATCTGAATCCGCTTCAATTCCAACGGCACCAACAGCGGTTCCCTGAATATTAAAATGCGAAAAATCTACTGGATAATCTTTTTCAGATCCTGCTGTAATTTTACCAAAAGGCATCGGATAAATAACTTCTCTACCTTTTAATGCTGACCGACCGATTTCACATGGGCCTTCACAACCATCAACACAGGTAACACAAATTCCAGATACAGGTGCGGGAGTTACTCTGGTAGTTGTAAGAGTAGCCGCACTTCTATTAGGTTTGCTAAACGACATAATCAGCCTTCCTCCTTCTTAATTAAGTATTTTAAAATAAAAAAAGCGCCATTTTCCTAAAAATAAGAAAAGACGCCTTTGTCTTCATTATACTAAGTTGAAATAAAAAAATTTCCGAACGCCGTTGTTCGGAATTTCATTCACGCTTTATTCGAATCTGTTTTTTTAGTTGTATTTATTTATTTTGTCAAGTATTTTTACTTGACTTGAAAAAATTTAAACAAACTAACCCATAGCAAGCTGCGGGGTTATCGCGCATCTGATTTTCACAATATAAACGAATCAAGCATCGAGGAATATTGCAAAAATGTGTGCCATGAAACGGATAGAAGACGTTACCCTGCTTTATGAAATCAGCAAAACCCTAAATGAACACCTGGATCTTAAAAAATCTTTATATAAGGTTTTAGATATTCTGTCTGACTCAATGGATATGATCCGTGGAACCATTACTATTCTGAATCCTCTGCGTAATGAGATAAACATAGAGGTTGCTCACGGCCTTTCCAGAGCCGCCATGAAAAGTGGAAAATACAAATTGGGTGAGGGCATCACAGGCAGGGTAATTGAAACCGGCAAAGCCATAGCAATACCCAAGATAAGCAATGAGCCTCTCTTTCTTGACCGTACTGCTTCCAGAAAGTCAAAACATGGCAATGAGCTTTCGTTCATATGTGTACCGGTAACAAAGGGCGGCCAGAATATAGGAGCTATCAGCGTAGACAAGACATATGACGAAAATTATTCCTTAGAAGAAGGTAAAAAACTTATTTCTGTAATAGCCACGATGATTGCAAGGCATGTGGTTAATCTGGAAATAATCCATCTTGAAAAGGAACAACTTAGAGAAGAAAACAGAAGACTTAGAAACGAACTGAAAAAGAAATACCAAATTACTGATATTGTCGGAAACAGCAACAAGATGAGAGAAGTTTTTCAGATGATCACTCAGGTTTGCAAGAGTAATGCAACGGTATTGATTCGAGGAGAAAGCGGAACCGGCAAAGAGCTTGTGGCAAACTCCATACATTATAACAGCAATAGATCTAAAAAACCATTTGTTAAAATAAACTGTGCGGCAATTCCTTCAAACCTTATAGAAAGTGAGCTTTTCGGGCATGAAAAAGGAGCCTTTACCGGCGCTATTAAACAAAAGCTGGGCAAATTCGAGCTGGCTAATAAAGGAACAATCTTTTTGGATGAAATAGGATCTATAGGCATTGACGTTCAGGTAAAGCTCATGCGTATATTACAGGAAAAAGAATTTGAACGCGTTGGGGGCTATAAAACCATAAAGTCAGATGTACGCATACTAGCAGCTACCAATAAAAACCTGGAAAAGGCTATAGAAGAAGAGGGTTTCAGGGATGACCTTTATTATCGACTTAACGTTTTCCCCATTTATATACCTCCTTTAAGGGAACGAAAAACAGACATTTTGCTTTTGAGCGACTACTTTCTTAAAAAATATGCAAAGGAGAATAACAAAAACATCAAAAGGTTTTCCACACCTGCTATTGACATGCTTATGGATTATCACTGGCCGGGGAATGTCAGGGAGCTTGAAAACTGCATCGAACGGGCTGTACTTTTATGCGAAGAAGGAGTAATACACAGTTATTATCTTCCTCCGACTCTGCAAACCGGAGCGGAATCAGACACCCTGCCGGCTCAATCTCTTGAAGATGCTGTCGCAAGGCTGGAAAAAGAGATGATAATTGATGCCCTTAAAAATGCTAAGGGGAACAGCGCAATGGCAGCAAAAATACTAAATACAACTCCCCGTAAATTCAGCTATAAGGCGCAGGGGTATGGCATTGACTATCATAATTTCCGCTAAAAGACACCTTCAGCAATACCCTCATAAATAATTTCCGTGCCGGACAATCTCCCCTTCTACAAGGTAGATTACTTCTTCTGCGATATTTGTGGCATGGTCTGCTATCCGCTCAAGGTGGCGGGAAACCAAAAGCAGGTTAATCAGATAACTCACACGATCGGGGTGCTTGCCAATAGCATGTTTGACCACGTCATAGGCTTCATTCATCATATTATCCACCTCATCGTCTAAAGTGCAAACACGCAAAGCGATGTCCACGTCCATGTTCACAAAGGAATCCAGGCTCTTCTTGAGCATGAATTCGCTCTTTTCTGCCATCAGAGAATGATTGAAAGGGATATCAAGCCTTTGCCTTTTGGCAATAACCTGCACCCGTTCTGCGATGTTCACCGCCTCATCAGCAACCCTTTCCAGATCATTATTTATCTTAATTACCGCGGTAAGAAATCTCAGATCAATAGCAACAGGCTGATACAAGGCCAAAATTTTCAGGCATTCTTCTTCTATCTCTACTTCCATCTCATCTATTTCATGATCTGATTTTATTATCCTTTCAGCAATATCAGCATCTCTTAACTCTAAAGCCCTTATTACCATGCGAACACGTTCCTCAACCATAGCGCCAAGAGAAAGAATTCTTTTTTTTATTTTTTCCAGTTCTCTAAAAAAATGTTTAGCCATAATGCTTATCTCACCTTTTAGCCAAAACGGCCTGTTATATAATCTTCCGTCTGTTTTAGATTGGGCCTGGTAAAAATAGTATTTGTCTTACCTACCTCTATTAGCTTCCCCATATAAAAAAAAGCAGTAATATCTGAAACTCTGGCTGCCTGCTGCATGTTATGAGTTACAATTATAATGGTAAATGATTTCTTCAATTGATGAATTAATTCTTCTATTTTTTGCGTAGCAATAGGATCAAGAGCCGAGCAAGGTTCATCCATTAGTAATATTTCGGGTTCCACCGCCAGTGCCCTGGCTATACACAGTCGCTGCTGCTGTCCTCCTGAAAGCCCAAGGGCCGACTCATGCATTCTATCTTTAACCTCATTCCAAATAGCCGCCAGCTTAAGGCTCTCTTCCACTCGGTTTTCAATAAGGCCCTTATCTTTAATGCCATTTACTCTTAAACCATAAGCCACATTCTCAAAAATTGTTTTAGGAAAGGGATTTGGTTTTTGGAATACCATACCGATGCGGCTTCTAAGCATTACCACGTCAACTGAAGGATCATAAATATCAAGGCCGTCTAATAGGATGTTGCCCTCCACTCTGCTTATGGAAATCAAATCGTTCATCCGGTTCAAACAACGCAAAAAAGTGCTTTTCCCGCAGCCTGACGGCCCAATAAGAGATAATACTTCGTTGGCATAAAAATCTAAAGTAATATCCTCAAGAGCCTTAAAATTGCCATAATAAAAATTCAAATGTTTTACTTCTATTTTTACAGATTTATCCACACAAATTTCCTTATACGTAACACTTTCCCCAGAGGAGGTGGCTTGTTTATATTAGTCCAAAGGTAAGCGTTCACGAAACGTTGAAATTGGAAATTTGGCCTTCATGCTTTTGTACTGTTCTTTCCAATTTCAATTTTAATCTCTCCCAAATTTCTACTTTCCAATTTCAAGTTTCAAGCAGTGAACGGCTACGTCCAAAGGTGCCCTGCCACACTGTTAAGTACACTTTAGACACTCTTAAACAATTACTGCATACGCTTTCTGAGACGGGAACGATAAATTATTGCGATAAGATTCATGCCCAGAACAAGAAATATAAGCACGAGTGCTGTACCGTATTGCAGATGACGCGTTGCTTCGATCTCTGTCCCCGCTGTAGCAAGAACATAAATATGGTATGGCAATGCCATTACTTCATCAAATATAGATACGGGCAAACTGGGTGTAAAAAACACCGCTGCTGTAAACATAATAGGTGCTGTTTCTCCCGCAGCCCTGCTTATCCCCAGGATTGTTCCTGTAAGTATTCCCGGCAAAGCCGTTGGCAATACAACACGGTAAATCGTCTGCCATTTAGTAGCGCCAAGTCCAAGCGAAGCTTCTCTGTATGTATCAGGCACAGCACGTAATGCTTCTTCGGTTGACCCTATCATAACAGGCAATGTCATTGCACCCAAAGTAAGCGACCCTGCGATTATACTTACTCCCATTTTTAGCCAGACAACAAAAACCGCCAGACCGAATAGACCAAATACTATTGATGGAACACCCGCCAAATTATTTATTCCGAGCTTTATCACCCTTATGAGACGGCCTGGCCTGGCATACTCGTTCAGATATATCGCCGATGCTACCCCAATGGGCATAGCAATCAATATGGCTCCTATACTAAGACACAAAGTTCCCACAATACATGGAAGGATGCCGCCCTTTGTCATTGAATCAACAGGCGGCTGTGTTAAAAATGTCCAGTTTATGGCTTTCCATCCATTAGCAATCATAAAATATACAATAATAAACAACGCAAGCCCGTTAATTAAAGCTGCAAGACAAAAAACATTGAACACAATTTTCTGTAAAAAGTTTCTACGGCGTTGCAGAGAGGGCACAGATACAGACATTTTATTTTCACCTTTTAATTTATTAACCCGTGTTTCTCACGAGCCGAGTTTGCCGCATACGCAAGGCGCAGGCCATGAAGCCGTGGCGCTTCATTGTTTTATGAGTTGTTCATGAGAAATACGGGTTAAAGCGTTGCCTCTCCTACCTGTTTATATTTATAGGCAATATGATCTGCTACAATATTGAAAAGAAATGTGAAGATAAAAAGTACGATCCCAGTTGCGAAGAGAGCATGATAGTGAGCGCTTCGGAATGGGGCTTCCGCCATCTCTGAGGCAATGCTGGCCGGCATCGGCCTTACCGGATCAAATATAGATTCCGGTATAAAAGCGGCCCCTCCAGCTACCATAAGCACTACCATGGTCTCACCAATAGCCCTGGACATACCCAGAATTACAGCCGTGCTGATACCTGAAAGAGAGGCAGGAAGAACAACCTTTAAAATAGTCTCCAAATGTGTTGCGCCCAATGCCAATGAGGCTTCTCTAAGAGAATTCGGAACACTGTGAATTGCATCCTCAGAAAGACTGCAAATAGTAGGGACAGACATGAAAGCCAGCATTAATGACGCGTTGAAAAGGTTTAATCCGGTTGGGATATCAAAAACATTCTGCAAAAAAGGCGCTACAAGAACCATCCCGAAAAAACCAATAACAACGGATGGAAGCGCCGCTAAAAGCTCAACCATGGGCTTGATAATCTCGCTGACTTTTTTTGATGCTATCTCTGCGATATAGATTGCCGTGAGTATCCCGAGTGGAATTGATATTAAGGCAGATAACAAAGTAACTGCCAATGAAGCTACAATAAGTGACAAAATTCCAAAATCAGGGGGTTCTGATGTGGGGTACCAGTATTTCCCGAAAATAAAATCTTTAACAGAAACCTCATCAAAAATTGGGATTCCTTCCATGAAAAGAAATATCATAATCATGAAAAGCATCACTATTGAAGCTGATGCTACAACAAAAAAAAGTGTGTGCATAGTCCGCTCTGTTATCCGGCGTTTATTTGACATCTCGATTTCCCTGATTTGTAAGCGTTCACGGAACGTCGAAATTAGAAAATAGAAATTGGAAATTTGGCCTTCATGCTTTTGTACTGTTCTTCCCAATTTCTATTTTAATCTCTCCCAAATTTCTATTTTCCAATTTCAAGTTTCAAGCCGTGAACTGTGAACCGTTACCTTATTGTCAATATAAACGGACATATCCACTATCGGCCACATGATTCTGACCCTTTTGTGGGTTAATAACATAATTAATAAAGTTAAGTGTGTCACCTTTTGGCCAGCCATTAGTAAACATGAATAGGGGTCTGCTTATTGGAAATGACCCGTTCAAAGTTGTTTCTTCTGTCCCTTCTATTCCATTTACTCTAAGCGCCTTTACGCCAGGAGATAAATAACCAATTCCAATATATCCGATAGCATATTTATTGTTTGAAACAGCCTGAACTATTGCTCCGTTAGAAGCCATGACCTGAGCTCTGGGTGTAATTCTTTCTTTTTTCATTACTTTCTTTTCCCATGTCTCAAAAGTACCGGAAGAAGTATCGCGAGAGTTAATAACAATCTGCAAATCAGGCCCTCCCACTTCTTTCCAGTTTTTTATCTCGCCTTTGTAAATGGCTTTAAGCTGATCAAGTGTAAGGTTGTTAATATTATTACTGGGATGTACGACAGGAATGATGCTATCATAGGCTATAGCAAAAGGAACAGGGAACACATTTTTCCCAACAGCCAACTTTACCTCTTTGTCTTTGATAAATCGTGAGGTAGTTGCAATATCCGTGTTCCCATCGACAAGCGCCTTTATTCCATTGCTTGAACCACCACCGGAAAGAGAAATCTTAACATCAGGATTCTCTTTCATGTAAGCTTCCACCACTTTCTGTGCAATCGGCAAAACCGTGGTTGAACCCTTAATTACAAGATTTCCCGCCTGTGCAGAATTTGTCGTAATAAAAAACAAGCAGGCAATCGCCATTACGATAATAGCGTTTATCTTCATATTTCCTCCCATCTTTTTAATATTTTGTAACAATTTAGCTTTATGAAATAAAAACCGGCAGTGCGTGAGCTTCAGGTGTAATCAAATTCAAAACAGGAAACTGTTTGAGCGTATTAGATATCGTTAAGAAAAAATCCGGTATAAAATGTCGTTTTTTGCATGGCTGTTTGCTCAATTAGCATAATTTCTTTATAGTTATGGCTGATTCTTTCTTTACGATATCTTATGCGTGAGTTTTTCATGGTTTGAATTTGATTACACCTGAAGCGGTTATATTTCAAAGCACTAACGTATTATAATTTTATTATAAAGCTCAATTGTTAGTTTATTGTTAGAATATAATAAGATTGTCGTTAGCCCTAAAAGTTAATGACTATATCCAACTGCACGCGATCCTCGTCCTTTTTCCCATCCTTGCTTTCATCGTCACGTTTGGTAAAAAAACCAGTGGCTCTGGCCTGAATATTATCGGCAAGAAAATACCTGCCATGAACATAATGTCCTTTGTTATTGGTTCCTCCTCCGTGGAAGTCGGAATCGACAAATACAGCCGGAAAAGCATAATCCTCCAATACCTGGTAATGGTATTTTGCGTACCAATCCCCTTTTTTCTTTTTGTTCCCAACAGAAACACCTACAAGCCAGCCTGTGTCACGATCATCACCCCCATAGCCGGCGAGATCTGCAGGGTCGCTACTATTATCACCACCTGGTTCGGGATCAACCCCTTTTTCCATGAGTTCATCAATATCAGCGCCTGCATTTATAATGTAATTTCCGAATATGGAAAACGGCACAGGCAGAACATCTTTTATATTAACTTTTGCCGCCAGCTCCCAGCATTGGAATTCATTGAGAAGTTTCTCGTTGCTGTCAAAAATCATCTGTTGACCATACTGGCTGTTGAATCCTAGAAATGTGTCTGTATCACTCAGTGAGCCGTCGTTGTCCCAATCAAGTTCATCCAGGTTCTTAAAATCGTAATAGGTGCCTGCGAACTCAAATTTTATCTTTTTGGATGGTTTGATCTGAGTGCCTAATTGAAAGGCAAGAAGGGTCGGATCTCTATCGCTGTCCTTTGTTTTTAATTCCTCAATAAACCACTGCCCCAGATTAGAAAAAATGCTGATACTGTCTGCAATGTCAAAATTGAGGCTTTCTGAAATTCCTTCCGGATTGACATCAGGGTCCCAAACCAGAGGGGTGGTAAACAAAGGATTTTCGTGTTTTCCACCAGTAATTTTTAAAAAATCAAATGGC
>JAJSZW010000070.1 GCA_030262895.1 Deltaproteobacteria bacterium
CCAAGGGAAAATGCATCAGACCCTATGATTTTAAAGTTAAGCTTTCACAATGATGAAAGATACTTTAAAGAATTTAACCGCATTAAAAGACTTGATGAAATTTGCTTTAAAAGGATTGCCGGTCTGATCAAAATCCCACATTCAAGAGTGAGATAACCTATCACTGGTGCGGACGCAAAAAGCCGCGCCGCACAGTTCATTATATGAGCGGAGAAAAAATAAAAATGATATATGAAATATATAAACAATTGTTTATACAGCGCCTATTGGGTGGTATAAGAACAATGAACGGACACAATCGTAGGCGATAATTAGAAATGAAATTAACTAAAGAACAAATACAAAAAATAAATGAGACCAATAAGTTTATTGTTGAATGGTGTGAGTGGTTTGCCGGTTTTGAATCCGAGTTGATATTTACTGAAGAAAGAGCAAAGGAAATATTGGATGAAGAAGAGAAAATTGAAACTATTGATTTTGAATTCCCTGGAGAACATGATTATACAAGTATTGAAACGGAAGAGTTTCTTGAATTGTCTGATGAAATAAAGAGCATTAAGATTGTTAATGAAAGTCATATTAAAACAAAACTTCGTAGTTATTACATTGTAGGTTCAACAGATTCTGGTGAGGACCATATAATTCTTGAATTTCATGATATTCAAATGAGTTCATTAGAAGGAATTACCATCAATTTGGTTAGTGAGTCATTAATTGTTGGATTAGCAGCAACTCATCTTGAAGAGTATGATAGTGATTACTGGGGTACCATAAGCCAGTATCTGGCTATTGAAATAGTATACGACAGTGAAGAAAAAGTCTTAAAAGATGAAGACGAAAAAAAACTAATAAATTCATACATATTCGAAGTCGCAGATAGCACCGGAATTGCGCTAAGTTTTTCCGAAATAAGAAATCCTATTAATGACCATGAAGATTTACGAGAAGAGGCAGAAGAAAATCCTACCCAAGAATTAAGGGAACTTGAACCTTATAATGAGGGAATGAAACTTTTTGTTTCAGCAGTTCAAATCGAAGATCCTGAATTAAAATTTTTGAATTTTTATAAAGTTTTGGAACACTTCTCTCCTATAGCTGTAAATATTGAAGCGAATGAATTAATGAGGAAAAAACTTGATGCACCTAAAAGCTTATTTGAAGATGGAGATTATATCAGGTCAATATTTGAACTTGCGAACTCAATGAGAGACAGATTCAATGATGAAGATTTAATAAAAGCTTCTTTTAATACATGTTTTGACTTAGTTGGCTTATTCAACAAACTTCCAGAAACGATTAAAAAGAAGATCAAAAAGCAGATTGGAGCTTCAGAATTAACATATTCAACAGACAAACAGAAGATTACAACGGCAAGTAATATTGCTGGAAAAATAATTTATAAAACAAGAAATAAGGTTGTGCATGCGAAATCTAATTTTACTCTGACAGGTGATGAAGTAAGTCCTTCTGAGTTTACGGAACTGAATGATTTCATGAAGAAAGCGAGTTCTCAAGCTGTAAGGTGGTATTCAAGACAACCTAATCATTTAAAACTTGAAATAATAAAATAACTATAGTGCATATGCACCCTCCGGGATGCAAACGCACCATACGCCAACCGTTGAGAAGACATAATAGAATGGAAGAAACACATAACCACAAAATGCAGGCGCCCCAAAAAGCTGCGCGAGTTTTTTCCCATTTATGTATATCTTTAAAGTTTTAAATCGTTCGGTATTTAGCATTTTCTCTAACGGCTTTTTGGTCGCCTGATTGGGGGTTAGCGGAGGTAGAAATGACAATCTGTGGAATAGAAATGTTTGGATCTGAGGCAAGATTGGTTCTTCTCAATGGGGACAAATCATTCTTTTTTCATGCAGATGTCAAGCCAAAGAAATTAAAACTTGCCGATGATGAAAACCCAGATGAAGTTAGAGCCTTCCGCGATTCAATATATGCTTTTTTCAGGGAAAATAATGTCACTATGGTTGCTATTAAAAAGCGGGGGAAAAAAGGTGATTTTTCTGGCGGACCGGTTGGATTTAAATTGGAAGGCATAGTTCAGATGTATGAAGACTGCCCGGTAAGATTAGTGGCAGCCCAAACTATCTCAGCCAAACAAAAAAAGGATTCACCAGATAAGCCAGATAGCCTATTGAAATACCAGTACGTCGCGTTTGAAACCGCATATAGTGTGCTGCAATGAAAAAATCTAACTTCAATTTCGATGTTCTTGACGTTCCCGACTCTATAAAGAATAAGCTTATTGAGCTTTCCACAAGCATTGAAATCAACAAACGAAGTCGTAAGGGCTCAAATGGTTGGCTGTTTTTTGGACAAAATCGTATTCATAAACAAAAAGTGGCATTGAAGTTCTACGACTGGGGTGGAGAACCTAAATATCATGCCGAACCAAAAAATCTTGCATCTATAAATTCTAAAAACGTTATTAAAATATTAGATGCTTCCTTCGTTGATGGAGATTACGCTTATTTTTTAACGCCATATTGTAAAAAAGGCGATCTAGACGCCGAGATTTGCAATGGAATAAAAGGCAATATTCGGGCAGTTTCAGTTGCCAGAGACATTCTTTCCGGCTTAAGTCATTTACATGCAGAAAACCTTCTTCATAGAGATCTTAAGGCTCAAAATATCCTCATTTCAGATGATTCTAAGGCCATAATCGGTGATTTTGGTTCTGTCAAAAAGATACCAGAAGGGAACTCTACTGTGCCAGGTTCAGGTCATTCATTGATTTATACTCCTCCAGAATCGATTTCATCTGGAATGTTTGGTGTACCTGGAGATTTATATCAGGTCGGCGTAGTCTTTTTTCAGATCCTTGGTGGGAAATTCCCATATGAAGAATCTGCTTGGCTCAACAAATTAGACCTCAAAAGGTATAGAAAAATTCCTGATGAAATTGATCGGCAAATATTTGCGACCGAATGCATCAAAAAGAAAATCAGTCGAGGGCAAATTGTTGACACATCAACCTTGCCCCCTTGGGTTTGCACACCCCTTCGTCGCACCATTTCCAAAGCTTGTAATGTTCAACCACAAAAAAGATACCAATCCTGTTCTGAATTTCTAGCTCGATTGAATTCAATACGTGACCAAATACATGATTGGAAAATTATTGATGGATCCCCTTTAAGACAAGGCACTTGTAGATATCGAATCCTTTTTGATAATAAAAAATCACAGCATTATGTTCAAAAAGATAAAGGGTCCGGTTGGAGAAAAGACAATTCATTTAAAAACTTGGCCTTACAAGAGATAGTTTCTGAAATTGAAAAACGCCGCTAACAAATCACTGGTGCGGACGCAAAGGGCCGCGCCGCACAGTTCAGCCGATGTCCCCTCGTACATCTTGGGCGTTCGGCAACGCGAAAGTAAGCTTCACCAAGCTCACCATAAAATTAAAATAGGGAAAAAGTAGACAATGAATCATGACCAATTGGTCGGTATAATCCAGCAAGGTAGAATAGAATGGTCTGCACATGCTCTAAATAAGGATGTTGGAGAAGGGGATCAGCAGAGCATCTGTGAAACATATCATTTGTACAGGAGAGATGATTGAAAATTATCCTGATGACAAACCTTTCCCCAGTGGATTATTCTACGGAATATGGCAAAATTAGCCATTGCATGCAGTTATTGCCTATGATCTTACCGAGCAAAAGATATTCTTAATCACAGCTTATTGGCCGGATGAAGAACACTTTGAAACAGACTTTAAAACCACGAGGAGCTAATGAGTTCAACTAAAAATATTTGTCCACTTTGTGGAGGGTTTAAAAAACAGGGAACTACAACATTCACGGTAGACATGGAAGATACTCTGGTGGTGATCAGAAACGTACCAGCAACGCTCTGTTCGTTATGTGGGAACGAGTGGCTTTCTGACGAAATAGCTACAAACATTGAAAGTATAGTGAACGAAGCTAAAAAGATACATCGTCAAGTGGAAGTGACCCAATATCGCAAAGTGGCATGAGATAGCCGAACAAAAAAAACGGAGTTGACCACAAAAGCCGGGCCCTGAATGACTTTCCTGGTTCACATATCAATAATGTTTTCAATGAAGGTGAGCTGGATAAAAAATCAGTTGTCGCAAAATTTGCGACATCTATCCTGACACATAGGGCCGGCAAGGCACAGATTCTTTTCGATCACATGGCTGCCCATAATTACGAAGGTGTAAGTATTTTCTGGGTAAGACGTTTGGTAGCGTTTGATGGGGAAGAAGCGGCAATCAAACATTGGCCGCTCAAACGCGATGGAAAAAAACGAGGAATTGTGGAGGTTTTGATACATGATTCATAACGAAGAAGAGTATAAAACGACACTGGAGAGGATCACCTACTTTCAAAAACAGGTCTCACATCTTCGCAAGATGGAAACAAATCTGGAGAATTATCGTATGTCAGTAACTAGTTTTCTGGCAGAGATAGACCGCATGAACTTAGAACTCCGAGAGTACTTGTGGGCGTATCCAAACCAGCCTGCTGAAGGCCGGAAGACTGCGTAACAAGGCCGAACCATCTGCTTTACTTGACCGCAGAAGCTGTGCCGATTTAGATTAATTGTTGTTTTACGACAGTTCATCACTTTTTTGATAGTTTTTCGGATAGCGTCTGCGGCAAGTGAGCCGTACGATGTCAATAATACCAATATTTATACGCTAAAAAACTCTTGATCCTGTATCGGAATAATGATACATATATTAAATATGAAAGAATTCATCGCATACGAAGGAGAAGCTTTAACCGTTGAATGGTTTTTTGATAAAAAGGGGAAGAGTGAAGCACTTGATTTTTTTGAAACTCTTCCTAATGCCCAAAAACGAAAAACATTGATGCTTTTCAAAAGAATTGGCGATTTCGGTAAAATATCAGATATTACAAAATTCAGAAATGAAGGCGAGAAAATATTTGCTTTTAAGCCTCAGCCAGACCGGTTTCTATCATTCTTTTTTGTAGGGAAAAAGATTGTAGTAACAAATGGATTTCGTAAAAAGGGTCAAAAATTGCCTCAAAAAGAAAAAGATTTGGCTCTAAAAAGAATGAAAAATTACGACTCAAGGGTGAAAAATGGAGATTATTATGAAGAATAAAAAAAAGTCAACCTTTGATCGAGTTATGAGCGATTCAGAACAAAAGAAAAAATTTGAAAAAGAATATGTGCAGTTTCTTTTTTCTGAATTGTTGCTTGAAGCTATGGCTGAAGAGCATATTAGCGTAAGAGCACTTTCCAAAAAATCCGGCGTCTCTACCTCTGCAATTCAAAATATGAGATCAATGAAGTCGACTAATATAACCATTAAAACGATGGCATCATTATTAAAGCCATTGGGTTATCAATTAGCAGCCACAAAAGGTAGAAGGACCGTAAAATTAACCGCTTAAAAAAAATCCGCTAACAATTTTATGCATCGGACTGGCAAGCACGCGCGTTTTTCTGAGATAGCTCCAATATTGTGCCACGCTCCAAGTTGGCAGGTAATGCCACGGCCAGCCGGTGATAATTGACGATGTCCCCTCGTACCTTGGGGACATCGCCCAGGATGAGAAGCGCGCCAAAAAATAAATGCCGTGCAAGCGCGACAGCTATGACACCAAACGGATTGAGACAGACGCAAACAGCGCGCTCCTCATCCTGGGCGTTGCATCAACACAAAAAAACCTGAAGGGCAAGCCTGATATGGTAAATCAAGATGAACTCAAGGAATGGATTGAGTCAAACTGCCCATTATTTTGGTCTCTCCTTAATATAAAAGCCCAGAGGACTGTACCAAAAGGTCTGGTCGAGTACATCTGTACTGGTACCCTATCAGAAATTGAAGCTGGCAGGAGTAATTTAGCAACAATAGAAAAGTGTCTAACAGATCTAAATAATCTCTGCGACTGGAAGACCGTTGGTGATAATTACCGGAGGGATTTGTCTGGCGTTGATTCTGTGAACCAATTGGCTGAATTATTTTGTGAAATTGCGCTTTGTTCTTCTCTTGGCAAACTTTCAGGTAAACTCCAGTTACATCCTCCTGCCGGTAAAGGAAAATTTTCTGATTGCATCTTTAATCTTCATGGCTTCGATATTTATGCTGAGGCGAAAAGATATGCTGACCCTTGGCCTCATATTGAGAAACCAGGTGACGTTTCAAATGAAAAAGCACCATATAGTCGTTCAATAGCTAAAAGACCATCGCACGAAAAGCCACACGATAGTGCTCGCCCCAGGTCTATGGATCTTAGAAGCAAGTTACGAGACGTTCATAGGCAGTTTCCCGAAAGGAGACTAAATATTCTGTTTGTATTCCATCGTTCACTGGGTGATACCAGACGGTACTTAACGCAGGCACTATTTGGTGATTCTAATTTCTTCAAGAACGCAGGGGAATTTGTTTTGGAATCAGATGGGCTTTTCTATCTTGAAGAATGGCGCAATATATCTGCATTTTGTCTTGCTCGTGTCAATTCAGACTCAGATGTAATCTTCCCATTTGCTTGGAAGAATCCACGTGCTTTATTGGAAATGCCAAAGCCTATATTGGACACATTATGTTTGAATGCATAACCAGACCTTCAACATGGACTGGCTTTTCTGGCGCTTTAAAGCCATCCGGTTAATGGCGCTGTTAGGGGGGTACATGATATACGAGGAATTCGTTCGCCGTAGAGGCAAAGGAGACAGTGAGCGCCAGAACAGAGACGTACACCACACTTAGACTTGTGGATCATCTCACAAATAGGAAACTTTAAGAAAGTAATAGGTATTTTAACATGTCGGTATTATTAACAGTAAAATCCGAAAACGAAATTGACTCATGGCCTGTTAGTATCCGTGCCGTCTATGCCCGCATTACAGAACGAATAGTTGGATTTGGCCCCAATTTAGGTATGCCTTTTACACGCTCCATGGGTGATGGATTGTTTGAAATTCGTGCAAAAGGTCGTGAAGGTATTGGGAGAGCATTTTAAAGAGTTAGCCATTGCACGAAGGAGAATGAAGGAGGTGTCATGAAAACCCATAATGAAATGGTATCTAACTGGATGGAAGATCCAGTATTTAAAGCCGAATATGATTCACTTGAGAATAAATTTGCACTATTCGATGAATTAATTAGAGCTCGCAAAAGAGCTGGATTGACTCAAGCCGAAGTTGCAAAGCGTATGGGCACAAAAACTCCATCTGTAGCACGTCTCGAAGCCGGTGGAGGTAACAAACAACATTCCCCGTCTATTGCAACGCTTAATAAATATGCAAAAGCTGTTGGGTGTCGCTTAGAGATTAAATTATTTCCATCAACAATTATGTCAAAACAGCTATTAAGGCGTAACAAAAGCTTGGAGACAGACGCCCAAAGTTGTGCCGATTTGAAAGGGTGTTCTTTTTAGGCACTTTTATGGTACCGAATTCATTAAGCATAAAATGGAAACTATGAACTTTTAGGAGGTACGGCTTGTCAAACAAAATTCAGCTTACGATCAACGGAAAAGTAACTGCAGTTAAACCTGATACCACTATTTTACAGGCAGCAGAAGAATCAGGGATAAAGATACCAACCCTTTGCTATCAAGAGCACCTCAAGCCATTGGGACGATGCCGTTTATGTGTAGTAGAAATCGAAGGCAAAGATCGTCTGGTTACATCGTGTGTCGCAAAGGTCAAAGAAGGAATGGTTATAGATACCAATTCGGAACGGGTCCGCCAGGCCCGTCAAAATAAAATAGAATTGATTCTGTCAAAACACTATGGAGACTGCGTAGCCCCATGCCACCTCACATGCCCGGCAAACGTGGACATCCAGGGATATCTTGCGCTGCTTGCAAACGGTCAATATCTGGAAGCATTAAAACTCGTTAAAGAACGCTGCCCAATGCCCCTGGTAATCGGAAGGATATGTCCCCATCCCTGTGAAACCGAATGCCGGCGCCAAAGAGTTGACGAGCCTGTTTGTATTAACTTTGCAAAGCGTTTTCTTGGTGATTACGAAAGAAATAGTTACAAGAAATTTATTGTATGCCTCCCCGAACCTTCAGGTTACAGGGTTGCCGTGGTTGGAGGAGGACCGGCCGGGCTCTCCACTGCCTTTTATCTGAGGCAAATGGGCCATGAAGTGACTATATTTGAGGCCATGCCTGAGTTGGGCGGACAATTACGATATGGAATCCCTGATTACCGCCTTCCAAGACACATACTTGATCTTGAAATAGAATCAATCCTGCAGCTAGGGATTGAAGCGAAAACCAATGTGGCCCTGGAAAAAGATTTCACCTTTGACAGCCTGTTTGCAGAAGGTTACAGCGCAATTTTTTTAGGCATCGGGTGTTGGGGTTACCGCAATCTGAGAATACCCGGAGAAGAACTTCATGGCGTAATTGAAGGCACAAAATTTCTTACAGATGTTTCACTAAGAAAAAATGTCGAAATTGGAAACAGGGTGATTGTTATAGGCGGCGGCAATACCGCAATTGACGCAGCACGAACCGCTTTCCGACTGGGAGCAAAAAATGTCGCCATATACTATCGTCGATCAAGAGTAGAAATGCCGGCTCTTGCGGCAGAGGTTGATGCTGCAGAAGAGGAAGGAATCGAAATAAATATACTTGTTGCTCCTTCACGGCTTATTGGTGAAAACGGCAAGTTAAAACAGATGGAATATATAAGTATGAGGCTCTGCGAAAAAGATTCCAGCGGAAGGTGCAGGCCGGGGCCCATATCCGGTTCAGAAAAAACAGTTGATGCTGATACTGTAATAACTGCTATCGGCCAGGTACCTGAAATGTCTTGTTTGCAGAATGATGAAATTGGCCAAGAGTGCGAAACCACACGCTGGGGAACAATTGTTGCGCACCCGGGAACTCTTCAGACAAATGTAGTAGGTGTCTTTACCGGAGGAGACGTCTTTACCGGCCCCAAGACAGTGGTGTCAGCTTTTAGTGCAGGCAGACGAGCCGCTCACTCCATTGATCTGTTCCTGCGCAAAAAGCCTGTAAAATCCCCTGAAATGCCTTTTAACATAAGCAAAGGGCCCCTTGATAAAGTCGATTCACAAAACTTCGTCGGTTTTGCAAAAAAAGCAAGAGCAAAAATGCCGGAACTTCCTGTCGGCGCCCGGCGCAATAACTTTGAAGAGGTAGATTTGGGGTTTTCAGAAGAAACTGCCGTTCAAGAGGCAAAGAGATGTCTTTCATGCGGATGTATTGATGCCTTTGAATGCAAATTGAGAGAATATGCCACAGAGTATGGGGTAGATATTTCAAACATTGAAATCTGGCAGGAGAAAAAGTTTGAAATAGACGAAACCCATCCTTACATCATAGTTGATCCGAACAAATGCATCAACTGCAGGCGATGCATGCGTAATTGCTCTGAATACCAGTGTTCAGATGCAATCAAGCTAGAACCACTTGAATATGATCAAAAAGGCAAGGCAACATTTTTCGGACCTGTAATCAACGACAATTGTGTTTCATGCGGTTTATGCGTAAGCAACTGTCCCACAGGCGCCCTTATTGAAAAAACAAAGAAACAACCAGGCCCCTTCTATCTTGAAACCACACCAACCACTTGTTCCGTATGCGGCTGCGGATGTAATTTAATATTAAACTATATCGGCAATGATTTGGTTAAAGTAACATCAGATCTGAAAAAAAAGCCGAATTACGGCCATCTCTGTATTGATGGAAAGTTCAGATATAAAGATACAAATGGAAGAAAAAGGGTGGATAAGCCGTTGATCAAGCAAAACGGGCAATTTATTCCTGTAGAATGGGATGAGGCGATTTCCCATGTTGTTCAGCGGCTCAAAACGCTTCAAAAAACATATGGCCCTGAATCTTTTGCAGGAATTGCAACACCAGCATGCACAAATGAAGAAGCATATCTATTTCAGAAATTTTTAAGAGCTGTGCTTAAAACTTCAAATATCGATTTTTTCAATAGTCCGTCTGAAATAGATATTTCCCCTGAATTCATTTCGCTGTTTTCGACTACGTCTGAATATAGAACTATTGAAACCGCAAAACAGATTCTTATCACCTCTGACAATCCCGTTGCTCAATATCCAATAATCGATGCGCTTGTCAGGCGCGCTCAAAGAAAGAACAAGGCGACAGTCGCTTTTGTGGATGACACATTACCTGATATTTCAGATGAGTTGCCGACTGCTTTTCTTTATTCAAAGGAAATCTTTAAGTGGGATGCAAATAAGCTTGAACAACTCCTTTCGATGTCCGGACAGGGATTTTTGCATCTTTTTCCGCTTGTTTTTAAATCAAATGGTCTTGGCTTGTTTAATATGGGCGTTGCACCAAACCTCTTCCCAGGACAAAAGCGGGCAAATGATATTGAGGAACGGAAAAAATTAGAAAATGCCTGGAAAACAAATCTGCCTGAGCAGCCAGGATTATCAATAGGCAAAATACTGGAAAAAACTCTTACAGAAGATATTCGCGTAATTTATTTGATGGGAGACATTCCTGAAGATATTGAACATGACGACACAGTAAAAAGCTCTTTTTCTAAAGCTGAACTCTTTATAGCTCAATCGCCTTATCGTTCACGATTATTGTCCACCGCAGAAGTAATCCTGCCCCCACTTCCACTTAACGAATCAGAGGGAACCATAACAAATATCGAAGGTAGAATAAGTCCGTTATCTGTTCCAGTTTCTATGCGGGGGCAAAATAAACAGGGAAGAGAAATAATTGCCCGGATCTCCGCCCTAATGGGTTATCCGATATGATCACTGCCCCCCGTGAACCGTTACAAGATGCCGCAATACACTTTTTATAACTCTTGGAAATGAAAAGGAGATATCATTCAATTCTTCCGGGAAAAGATATTTTTCCGACCTTACATCAGAAACATCATCTCCCTCTATCTGAATATCGCTTAACTTACATCCATTAATGCCGTACGTTCTGGCGGTTTTAAGCAACGGCACCCTGTCCGGATTTATTCCGAATACATCACAAATAGCCCTGTCAATGCTTATACAATTTATCCCGGCAAAGAGAAGACCGGCACGTCTCACGGGCCCGCCGCGAGGACCTTTCTTTTCCATAATATCTATAGCATCAACAATGGTAAAGCATGGACGCACCTGCTCGTAAATGGCAAGAAGCATTAATGAAAATTTTTCGTGGCTGCCCCGTGCTTTAAAATGTCTCCATGCCTTAAGCTTCCCGGAAACCAGGCCGAAAAGATTTTTAACCGCTCCTGAAAAAAGCATCTGGCTGTGGGCCTTAAACTTTGGGATATTAATTATTTTATCAAAATCTCTGACCGTATCAGTTATTCGTACTTTCCTGTGAAATGATCTGTTTCCCCTGAAAGATACAACAGGAATATTATCTTTTTTAAGCAAAGGCAGCAACCCGCAAGCTGCAGCAACCTGATGGACACTCCCGAATGCCGGACTGTCTCCAACCGCCGGCAAACCGCCGGCTACTATAACGATATCTGCTACAGCTTTTACAACAAAAGGATGAGTTGTGATTCCTGACCTTGCAGAATCTTTTACCAGCAGATTCGGTTTTAGCAGGATCTTTTCGCCCTTATATACAAGTGATTCAATCCCGCCAAAATATGAAAATGCTCTATTAATATTATAATCAAGATTTTTTGTATCATAGTTTGGGCATCTTAATATAACTACCCTAAACTTATCGTTACTATTTTCGAGCAACATAACTGCCTTCAAAAATCTGTCGACTAAACCAGTATAAAACATTTCTGCAATTAAATCGTAAACCTTGAAAACTCATTGTCGCAACAAAGCATAAACTAATAATATTAGCAAATGTTGAAGAATTTATTCGTATCGTTCTTAATATGTTGATATCTCTAATCTTTAATGCTACACGACATTGATTATAAAATAATATGGAGGTAACTACTCAGGTGGATAGGCTGAAGGCTGAAGACTGAAGACTGTTAGGAAAAACGCATTAAAAGCCATGTTTGATGCAAGAATCAGATATTTCCGCCAAAGTACGGCAATCGAGCTCTTCTGACCCCTTCAGCCTTCAGTCTAAACAGCTTCAGCCTGACTACGTGAGTAGTTACATATGGAGTTAAAAATGAAATTATTTGACAGCCACTGCCATCTTGATGACAGCGTATATGATAAAGATATTGATGATGTAATAAAACGCGCAAATGAAGCCGGTGTTTCTGCAATGATGATAGTTGGAACAAACAAGGATTCTTCCACTAGAGCTGTGGCGCTGGCAAAATCCCATAGTGGTTTGTATGCCTCTGTAGGTATTCATCCACACGATGCAAAAAACTGTTCAGAACAAGTTCTTTTATATCTGATTAAACTTGCCAAAAGCAAAAAAGTCCGGGCATGGGGAGAAATCGGCCTTGACTTTAACCGCATGTATTCTCCAAGAAAAGATCAGGAAAAATGGTTTGTCAGGCAGCTTGAAAGCGCCGACGAATTAGACCTTCCAGTTATTTTTCATGAAAGGGACAGCAATGGCAGACTTCTTGAAATCCTCAAAGAAAAACATGGTAAGGAAAGAAAAGGGGTTATTCACTGTTTCAGCGGGAACAAATCAGAATTATATCAATACATAGAGCTTGGTTTTTACATCGGTATAACCGGAATATTAACAATAAAAGGTCGAGGCGCTGAACTCCGAAAGCTTGCTCCCCTTATTCCGGCAGATCGCATACTTGTCGAGACAGATGCGCCATACCTTACACCGGCGCCTGAAAAAAATCGTACTAAACGCAATGAACCGGCATTTGTTAAATCAGTCCTGCTAAAACTGGCAGAAGCAAGAAAAGAAGATCCAGAATATCTTTCTGATATCATATGGAAAAACACCTGCAAATTATATAACCTGCATAAATTTATATGAATGGTTTCAATATGTTTACTGTCAAAAAAGGGTTGACTACCAATCTGCCTTGTCTTATTTTGAAGTAAGAAAATGGAACTTTCGGATCTTTTAATCGCGCACTCAGCAAAATCGCCTTATTATTCTTTTTCGCATGCAATAATGCACGAAAACAAATCGGGCTTTTAGGCCCGCTATATCAAAGTTCGCGTTTATAAGGGAGAGTAAAATGACAGCAAAGGCCACAAAGAAGAAGAGTTCAGCAAAAAACGCTGAAAAGCCAACACCTGTAACCGAAACAGCTCCAACCGGCGAACCAACTCCATCTCCTCCTCCTGAAGCTAAGCCAGAGAGCACACAGCCTAAAAAGAAGTTTGATCTCAACAAGCTCATTGATGCCATGTTTAAGTCCCTTGGTCCGGATGCTCCTTCGGGCTCGGCAAAGCTGCGAGATGACCTTATTCGAGGGTATATTCAAAGCCAGGTAGAGAGCAACCCACTCACAAAATCATACAATATTCTGATCCTTCATGACGAAGGCCGTATGGTGAAAAGTGATACTGACGATATATACTCTGCCTCTGTGGCGTTCACTGATAAACGTCCTGTGATGCTTGTGTTGTACTCAACAGGTGGCGTCATCGGTTCCGCATATCTCATCGGTAAGCTTTGCAGGGAGTATGCGGATGGAAAGTTCGTGGTCGTTGTTCCTCGCCAAGCTAAGTCTGCTGCCACATTGATCTGCTGTGCAGCGGACGAGATTCACATGGGTAGCCTCAGTGAACTCGGTCCAATTGATCCACAAATTGACAACCTTCCTGCACTCGGACTTAAAACATCGGTTGAGCACATAGCCGACCTAATCAAGGAATATCCCCATGCATCAGATATGTTCTCGAAATATTTGAACATGTCGCTCAAGCCAATTCACCTTGGATATTACGAACGCGTTGCAGAATCTGCCGCCCAGTATGCTGAGCGGCTTCTAAACCTACACCCCTCCCATCTCAAGTATAAGCCAGCGGAAATCGCAAAAACGCTTGTATACTCATACAAGGATCACGGCTTCGTAATTGACAAAGCTGAGGCATCTGATATTTTTGGAGACAAGATTATTCATACTGATACGGAAGAGTACAAGCTCGGTAATAGTATCTATGCTGCACTCATGTTCGTCGATAGGGTGGCCAATGCAATGAATTACTACTTTTATTTCATTGGCTCACTTAGTTCAGATCCACACTTCACCAAAAGAGGCAGAGGTTGATGTGTTCAGCTAAATCGGTATAGAAAACGCGAACAACGGCATTAAGATCGACGGCAAAAAACCGCCGCGCTTTATGCCGGGGTTGAGTTGACCGAAGGAAGGAATTCCAAAACACGATGAAGACACTGGTATTTGCAGTCGCTGGTTACAACCTGGCCGAAACCGGAAGAATGATCGAAATCGCCAGGGCGGCGCGGAAGCACTTCAACGTTATCTTCGCCAGCTACGGCGGGCAGTTCGAGCAACTGATCGAGGGCGAGGGCTTTCGCCTGGAGAGGATGGAGCCGCGCCTTACCCAGGAGAAACTCGCCCGCCTGCGAGTCATCCTCAGCGGCGAGACACTCAATACAGTGGGATACCTGTCGGCAGAAGAGCTTGCGGCGCGGGTTCCGAACGAGATTGCGTTCTTCAAGGAGGTGAATCCCGCCGCGGTGCTCACTGGCTGGTGCCTGAGCGTCACCATCTCGACTCGCGCGGCCGGGATTCCCTTCGTCAACGTTCTCCACTCCACATCCGTCAGGGAGTACTACGAAGCCGGGCTTCAGTCCTGGCCCGACCGGAGCGATTTCCGCTGTGTGCGATGGCTGTTCCTCAACGACGAAGAGCGGATGAATCGCTGGGTGAGCAGGCTGGTCCTCAAGCTGGTCGCGCCGGCTCGAGCCTATAACATCGTGGGGCCCAAATACGGGCTGCCCAAGTTCAAGAATTTCATCGATCTCATTGAGGGGGACCACACGCTTCTCGCCGACATACCCGAGTGGGTCGGCTTCCGCGAGGTCCGTCCTTCCTTGCACTATATTGGACCGCTGCCTGCCAGAATTGACCGACCGATTCCCGATGAAGTGGTCTCGATGCCTCACGACAAGTCCATTGTGTACTTTGCCATGGGAAGTTCGGGGAAGCCGGCACTTGTCAAAAAGATCATCGAAGGGTTCGAGGGAAAGCCCTATCGCGTCATCGCGCCAGTAGCGTCGCTCGTCGAACAGCTGAATGTAAGAATCCCGCCGAATGTGCTGGTGACCGGATTCGTACCCGCCCACAAGGTCAACCCCCTGGCCGACATCTCCGTCATCCACGGCGGGCAGAATACGGTAATGAACGCATGTTTGTCGGGGACACCAATCGTCGGAATAGGAATGCACCCCGAGCAGCAAGCCAATCTGGATGCTTGTGTACGAAAGGGATTTGCCATTCGCCTGAGTAAAAAGTGGGCGACGGCTTCTGACGTCTTGGCCGCAGTCGATAAACTGCTCCAAGACAAGAAGGCGAAAACGGCAGTGGAAACGTTCCGGGGACAACTTGCAGAATGGAATGGACCGGAGAACGCTGCCCGCTTTCTGAAAGAACACTACGGGTAGGCCCATGATTGAACACGCAGAAGCAATCTGGTATGAACCCAACCAAGGCATCCTTGTGTCCAGATAAATCCGAATCGTTGGGATTCCCCTTAAGTGGGATGAAATTCGATGATGTTACCCAGTGGGTGATTGCATATGATGATAAATCATATACCTCTTTGCAGGGCTTGCTCTGGCACTGGGGAAAATGGTGCTAACGTTATACAACTCTTTGCAGAGCTTGCTCTGGCGCTGAGAAATGAGGCGTAAGGAACTGCGAAAGTCCCACCTGACTAAAGTTTAGCCAGCAGGTCAGTAGAGACGTCCGAGGGTAAACTCCGTGAGGAGAGTCCGAAGCCGGACGGAACAAGAATGCAGGCCGTGTGATTGAGCCCCGAAAAATGTATAGTTGTGGACAGTAGGATAAACTCATGATCGAAAGATTGCGAGGGAAAGCCGACAGCTTGTATGCGCTGGAAGGCAGCAGTCCTGAATGCGTTATGGCAAGTATTCAGGTCACCACCGGGGTCTAAGAGCAGGGCATGTATTCATAGGGATAGCTCGGGAACTGGAGAGAGCCAACTGTTTCCTTGTAAATAAACCCGGTCAAGGGCGCCGGGTAGCCAATAAGGCATAGTCCTGGCGTTGGGAAGGCCTGCTCTAACCTGACCAGCGAGCGAAAGCAAAGGAGCAAACAAGGTATTGGGTGAGGATACCGGAGAGGGAACGAACCCGAGATGGGCTTTTGGCAGTCTTAGCTGACGGTAGTACCGATGAACAGGTGAAACTTTACCTGTTCGGGAAGGTGGGGAAGTGAGACCCAAGCGACCCACTGCAGGGAAGAAGAAGCCAGGTATAACAATTTCTGGGTCAGAAATGGGGTCAAGTCTACGGTTGACCCTTGCTCAAAATTAATAAGGGTCAAAAGTAGACTTGACCCCTTTGATTTCGATCGTCAGATATACGGAGTTACCATGATGGATAGAGGACTTTGTCCTGTGTTGCGGACTCGTCCCGGATTCCCCCCGCCTCATCTGCCTGCCCTCTACTTTTCAGTACGGGGCATACCTGTACGTCGACCCACGCTTTTGCCTCCGGCCTCCTTCAGAAATTGCCTCGCGACAATCCCCTTGCCATTGGCTACCCTTCGCCTCCATCAGGCTGGGTCTGGACTTTGTCAGATATTTGTGTCATAAATATCAAACATCACCATTTAGCAGCCGGGCCGTGCCCGGCACACAACAACACCATGCACTGGATTCGCAGGGTCGGGCCGCTGTAGCATTTGCGAAGTTTGGTGTTAACGTGCTTTTTAAATAGGCAACATTCCCTGCTCTCCAGTGATGGTGAGCGAACCCCGCAGTTAGAATGAAGTTAGGCGCAATTGGTGTGATTTTTGGGAAGTGAAAAGCACAAGAAAACCAAAAACTGATCTTTTATAGTAAGCAGATTAACATTTTTCAACAAAAAAGTAGTAATTGATAAAAGTTGTTCATGGTAAGGACGCACCTGTCCTGTATTACTTTATGAGCAAAGTATGAAGTGAACCCCAAGTCAAAGACAATTTTCTCCTAAATTAAGGTGTGCTTCTTTTTGTCTTTTAACTATTAAATGTCAATTGTTTTGTCCGGTTTTCCCCTGTCATTTTTCCTAAGTTCTTTTCTCCTGTTTTCAAGATTATCGACAATTAGATTTATTCGGTTAGCCGGGCTACCAACTTAAAACGGGATACTTTTCGCTATTTTGGTTCTACTGCAATTTTTACAATCAAGCAAAATCAAAGAGTTGCTGACTGATTGAATTTACAGGCTGTCCCGCCTTACATTGGTAGCCGTTAGCCGACATAACTAACTGTCGCCGAGAATGATCGAATAGTGTTATAAAAAGTTGTCATTTTACGATGGCGGAGCCTCAGTAAAATGACAACTTTTTATGACCCAGCAAGCGATAGCGCGGTAGGTAACGCCTTAACTGATATTCTATTAATGAGCATCTTAAATTTTTGATGATTATGGCCGATTTCAACTACTGATTTCGTAATCATCCGGCAAATTCAAAAAATCTTTCTTCGCCAATTGATACTCAATCAAATACCCAATTTCGCCTTTGCTTTTGAGCTGTGAAATCATCCACTGCGGCAATCGAATAGTCACAAGCTTGCGTTTTAAATGATCCGGTTTCTTTTTTCGGCCCGCTCCCTCACGTCTTCCGCCTCGCATTTTTACCTCCAAAACATACAAATTGTTTGATTACCGTGTAACGTTATTCAAATCAATACGGTTAAAATGTATCAATTTGCTTGATTTCCGTATAACAATATTCAAAACAACATTATTAGCAAGGAGTAGAACTTTTAACCGGACATTCAATTACTCCTTTTTATGATACTCTGATTGAAATTTCAAATTTAATATTCCCGATTCCACAAGTTCTTTCATATACACTACACCCGGCAATTTCTCCATCGCATGCCTTATCTTTTCAAGTGAAGGATGAATATAAGGCTCGGTGCTCCTCGTCGATGAATGCCCTAATAGACTTTGGATAACCAGTATGTCTACATCCTTGTCATTTAAATGAGAAGCAAAGCTGTGCCGGAGCGTATGACAGGTTACATTAAAATGCGTTTCAAGAGTTGACTTGACCATGATTTTATTAAAGTTGTCCTCCATTGTTCGGATCGCCAAACGGTTGCCTTTCTTTGAAACAAACAAAGCACTGTTTTGTTTGCTTTTATAAAGATAAGGACGAACCGCAATCCATTCACTCAGAACCTGAACCATTTCATCTGTAAGATAAAGTTCCCGGCGCTTGTTGCCCTTTCCCACTACTATTAGCTTCCTGTTTTCAAAGTTTATGCTTGTCAGATCAAGGTTATGTACTTCTCCCACCCTGAGGCCGGTTTGATACATAAGAGCATAAACAGCATAATCTCTTATTCCGAGAACGGTCTCCCTGTTAATCGAGTCAAAGATGCATTTCATCTGTTCAGTTGTTAACGCATCCGGCCGGTTGCGATATCCCTGCCGGATCTTCAATACATCATAAAATGGCAAGGTCTCAGCATCCGGTACATCCTGCAGCCTTAAAAAATGGGAGTAACTTCTTAAGGTAAATATTTTCCGGTTGATGGATCCGCCACAGTTATCACGGTCCTTTTTCAAGTAGTACTGGAACTCCATTACCGCAGGACCGTTGATGGTTTTGTGACTTTTACTGCCGATGAAATTTTCAAAGAGTTTAAGATCGATTCGATTGCTTTTCAGGGTTTGATCACTGGCAAGATAAATGTCTTTTCGGTAATCAATAAAGTCATCTATATGATCAAAGAACCCGGCGATCTCTACTGCCATGACAACCTCCCTTCGATAATAATTTGTTCCAGCGCCTGCTTTTGTAATTGAGCAGATACATGAATATAGATAGCGGTTTCAGCCTTGGTGCAATGTCCCAGCATAGCCTGGATCGCTGATAACGGAACTCCTTTATGATACATCTCGGTAGCAAAAGAATGCCGAAGTACATGCGGTGTTATACGTTCTTTTATGTTTGCCTTAACCGAATATTCTTTGATCATCTTCAGAACACGGTCATTGGATATGGCCGTGCCGCTTTGGATCGGAAAAAGCGGAGCATTCTTTTTCTTCGGCGATTCAGAATGGTTCAAATAATCGGTCAGCACATCGTATAATTTATCGACCACAAACAGTGCCCGCTGCTTTTTGTTTTTACCGCAAACCCTCAATAAACCGATCCTGTTTTCCGGGTCATGATCCGGCTCAAAGCTTTTGACTTTTAAGGATGTCAGTTCGCTTACTCTCAGCCCCAGCGCCCAAAGCATGGATATAATCACAAAGTTTCGCTTTCCAAACCATGTGGATTGATCCACAGATCGCAGCAGTTTCAGTGCTACCTTCTTTGATATGGGTTTATTCCGGTCGCTTATC
>JAJSZW010000071.1 GCA_030262895.1 Deltaproteobacteria bacterium
CATCAGGAACAATATCCTATTTATCAAAAAATATTAAATGGTAAGAATGTGGTTTTGAGTGCCCCAACGAGTTTTGGTAAAAGCAAAATTATTGATGCTTTTATTGCCAAAGGAGTATTTAAAAACATTGTGGTAGTAGTCCCAACCCTTGCTTTAATTGATGAAACTAGACGCAGGCTGACGAATCTGTTTTCAGACACATACGAAATTGTTGCACATCCTACACAGAAACCAAACGAAAAAAAGAATATTTTTATTTTTACTCCCGAACGAGTCGTTGTTTATAAAGACAAATTCCCTTCAATTGATTTTTTTGTCATTGATGAGTTTTATAAAATTGGAGGACAGTCTGAATCCGATAAACGAGTAGTTGCGCTAAATGAGGCTTTTTATTATTTATACAAAAAACAAAAAGCTCAATTTTATATGCTTGGTCCAAATATACAGACAATTAAGGATGGGGCTGGGAAGAGATTTGATTTTGAATTTGTAAGTACCGATTACAACACTGTTATAAACGAAGTCATACCTGTGTATATTGATAAGATAAATAATCGTTTAAGCAAATTATATGAGTTGTGTTCAGGGATAAGTGAACCTACTTTGATCTATTGCAAATCAATTCCACAGGTGTATGAAGTTACAGAAAAACTTTGTGAGTTAGAATCTGAGTGGGATAATATTTTCTGTTCAAATATGAGCGAATGGTTAAGCAATGAATTTCATCCAGACTGGGCCTTAGCTAAAGCCGTAAAAAAGGGGGTTGGAATACATTATGGTCCTCTTCCACGCTCCATAGCTCAAGATATTGTTAGGCAGTTTAATGATGGAAATCTTCGTTTTTTAGTTTGTACTTCCACATTGATTGAGGGTGTAAACACCAGGGCCAAGAATGTTATCATTTATGAAAACAAAATTGCCACACAGAAATTGGACTTTTTTACTTTCAACAATATAAAAGGACGTTCTGGTAGAATGTTTGAACATTTTATTGGTCGTGTTTATCGATTTGATGACGAACCACAAATGGAACTACCGTTTGTTGACTTCCCACTTCATGAACAAAATGCTAACACACCTGAAAGCCTGTTGATTCAGCTTGATTCAGAGGATCTAACCCCAGAATCAAAAGAACGAGTAGATAAAAGAATTGCAAATTCCCCCCTGCCAATTGAGATACTAAAAGAGAATCACGGCATAGAGCCAAAAACACAAGTTAAGGTTTATGAATATATCTATAATAACATAGATAATATTCATGGGAAGCTATCATGGAACCAATTACCAAAATATAAACAATTAGAAGAGTGCTGCAAAATTATCTGGGAAAATTGGATAGAAAGAGCTAAAAATGGGGTATATTCGTATAAACAGCTTTGCATAAAAATTTGGCAACTTAGGGATAAAAAATCATTACATTCTCGTATTTCGGATGAATTAAGAGGGCAATATGCTGCAAAATCAGCTAATGAAGCGGTTGAACGAGTATTCGGATTTGATCGCAACTGGGCTGGTTTTGATTTCCCTCAATTACTTATGACATTAGATCGAATACAGCGTTTTGTTTTTAAAGAAAATAATTTGCCTTCTGGAGACTATGCATTTTTTGCAAAACGGGTTGAGTCTTTATTTTTGCCTGATGTGTGTGTAGCGCTGGATGAATTTGGTATTCCTATAAATTTATCACAAAAACACACTGTTTTGATGCAATCTCAAACTTTAACAGAAGCTTTATTTGCTTTAAAAAGAATAAAGCTTGATGCTGCTGAAAGTTACGAAAACAACCTAATATTTAACGCACAAGAAGGTGTAAAATGACCTTCAACGAACAAAACACCATCGAAAACGCTCTTCGGGACCACCTGATTGGAAGGATGAAGGATGAAGGCAGAAGGATAAATGAAATCCGGGAAGATCCTGCACCCTATGGTGCATCCGTCAACCCTCAGTCTCCTCCATCTATCTTTCCACCATGGAAGTTTGTGCATGGTGATGACCTTATTTTGCACGGTAAGCAACCACAGGATGTCTTTGTTGATACATGGCTTAAGGAATCCCTGTGTCGTTTGAATAAACCGCTGGCTGCAAATTCCGACCTGGCAGATGAGGTAATCCACCGCATGCGGGGTGTATTACTGGAAGCAAACTACAGTGGCCTCATCCGGGCAAATGAGATTTTTCAGGATTGGCTCCTTGGCCGTACATCCATGCCTCTGGGCAAAGACGGCGAACACATAACCATTCATCTGATCTATTATGATAATTTTCAGAATAATCATTACGTGCTCAGTCAGCAGGTTCAGTTTACCGGAACACGGGATGCATATTTTGATCTTGTGCTTTATGTAAACGGTTTACCCCTTGTGGTGGGTGAAGTAAAAACGCCAGTACGTGATGCCATCAGTTGGCAGGATGGCGCGGCGGATTTCCTGGGCGGTCACAAACATTATTGGGAAAACCAGAAAGCCTTTTTTGTGCCGAACTTGCTCTGCTTTGCCTCAGAAGGAAAAACATTTTATTACGGCCCTATCGGTGCCCGTTTCAAAAACTGGGCTCCATGGCACAGTACAGAGGATCGTGATGAGATTCCACAGGATATGCGCACGGTATTAAATAGCGCCGAACGTCTGCTCAATCCCAAAACCTTGTTGGAAATTATGCAATCCTTTGTTGTTTTCTCAACAGTCAAAGTGGGTGAAGGAAAACCGAGTTTTAAGATTAAAATTTTGCCTCGTTCCCCTCAATACGAAGCTGCCAAGACCATTGTGGATCGCGTGAAGGTGCAGGATGCTAAAAAGTGCAGCGGGACGCCCATGATTTTATGCGTTTCTCGTTTTTTTGTTCTTTTGCGGAGATCGCAAACATAAAAGTTTTGACACCAATTCCTCATTATTTGTAATAAGAAACAGATTTTTGGTCAGGCATTTTCAAAGGGTTATTGAGACGGAATCAAATAGTTAAAAAATAAACGGAAAGAAACTGTTATGATGACATTGCGACAATTTTCTGCGGAGCCAGCCACAATCCCCACCATTACCGGTTGGTATCTGGCCGATTTGAGTAAAGCACAGGGCAACAGGAAGGAACCGTAAAACATAAGTCTCCCTGTCAATATGCATGAAGTGTTACGGGGCCGCCCTGTGGAGTGGGAGCGGCTTGAGTTTAAACGTGGCTGGAACCCGGAGGCTGTTTTGCACACTTTGTGTGCTTTTGCCAACGTCTCACCGGCTCCTCGTTTTAAGACTGATGATGATCGAACATACTTTGTGAGTTATTTTCCTGCTCATCCTCTTGCAGTTTCGAAAGAGACCGCACAAGTCGGGCTTAAGTTGGGACCAAGTCGGGACCAAGTCACCGCACAAGTCTTGAATTTTTGCCAGGAGCCGCGCAAGTCCTCAGAACTTATGGAATTGATTGGTCTTAAACACTGGAAAACTTTCCAGGCAAACTATCTAAAACCTTGCTCCAACAAGGATTACTTGCTATGACCATCCCTGAAAACCAACAAGCAGTAAGCAGCGGTATATAACGACTGAAACAGGGAAAGAGGCCTTAAAAACATGAACGAATTTTTAAAAGGCGTTTTTTAACGGTGACTGAAAGAAGAACTCTGAATTGGCGGAGGAAGTAAACAAACGGAAAAAACTATTATGATGACATTACTACAATTTTCCGCGGAGCTATCCACAATTCTAACCATTGCCAGTTGGTATCTGGCTGATTTGAGTAAAGCGCAGGGCAAACAGGAATTGTTCACTCATCAATCGCCTCAAAAACTCAAGATCCTTCGCGAGCATGCCTTGAGTGGAGAATGATTTTGGAAACCGAGAAAAGAGAAAAACTAAAAAATCATATCAAAGAAAAGATTGAAGGCTTAAAGGAAAACATAAAGACTTATCAACTGCTCACCCAGCCTATATCACCGGATAATGCCATTGGGCGGCTCTTCCGTATGGAAGCGATGAACAACAAAAGCATCAATGAAGCCGCCCTGAACAATTCAAAACAGACTTTATCAAAAATGGAACGTGCGTTGACGATGATCGATGATCCTGATTTTGGCTTGTGCTGTGAGTGTGAGGAGCCGATCCCATTCGCAAGATTGATGATTATGCCCGAATCCGATCTTTGCGTTAAATGTGCTGAGGCTATCCACTTTCGTTGAAAACTGTACGACTACAAATTGAAAGAGACTTCCAATGAGTAAGGAAAACAGAGGGGTCGTGTAGGGCAATTGCATCAAAATTTTAGACCTTTAAAAATCAAATAGTTACGTAATACAGCAGGATACTTATCAGTGCTTATTTTTGAAGTGGGATTTGTAACCTATTGATTTCTTTAGAATCAAAAATCATGCCAAATTTTGATGCAATCGCCCTGAGGGGTCGTGTCTACACTCTTGACAAAAGGCTTCTTTCTGTAAAACAAGAGGGGGCAGTAAAAAAGGTAACAGCATAAAAGGAGAACTCCCATGTTGACATATTTATCAGGCAGCATTTGGGCATCGACAGGGCTCAATTAGTACGCTCATGGGTAAAAGAAAAAAATAAGTCACATATACAACGATGAGAGATTATGAGGATCAAGTGATGAGACAAATTATTACAATAAATTATCTTCTGTGATAGTTATTTGAATCAGGCAGGAAAATACCCGTGCAAATTGAGATAATCGGTACAGAATCTCTTGGGGTTCGTGGGCTTTGCGTAGTGGTAACAGTAAAGGATCGTAAAATTATTATCGATCCCGGGGTAGCTTTAGGTTATAGTCGCCACGGTAAGCTGCCGCATCCTTTTCAGGTTGCTGTAGGTGCAAAGATTAGAGAAAAAATAATTGCGTCACTTAAAAGCGCCACAGATGTGGTCATAAGTCATTATCACGGCGACCATATACCCCTGGTGAATCCTAATCCTTATCAACTCAATGCACGAATGGTCATTGAAGCATGCCGAAACACCCGTTTCTGGTGCAAAGATCCTGGTGATGCTTCCGACAAAATATCTATACGCTACTATGACCTGTCCAGATTACTGAACATGGAACTTCCTATTGTTGAAGGACAAAAAAATGGTTTGATGACTTTCTCAGGCCCCCAACCGCATGGTGAAAAAGATAGCGTTCTTGGAATGGTTATGATGACACGTATTCAAGACGGTAAGAAAGTTTTTGTCCATGCTTCTGATATCCAGCTTCTTTATGATGATTCTATATCTCATATATTGCATTGGAAACCTGATATTGTACTCGTATCAGGCCCACCATTATATCTGTCATACCTGACACCTGAACAGAAGGAAAGAGCACATTACAATGCTGTCCGCCTTGCCGGAAGCGTTGCAACATTAATTATCGACCACCATCTCCTACGTTCAGAGGAAGGAAGTCGCTGGTTGGACAATCTCGCATCTTCAACAGGTGATAAGGTAATATGTGCAGCTGATTTCATGGGATGTCGCAGGCTTTTTTTAGAATCATGGCGGGATTACCTGTACGACAAGATGCCGGTACCGGAAGGATGGCACAAGGCTTACGCGAATGGTAATGTTGATACTGATGACTATGGTGAGATTCCGGTGAGATTTCCCTATCCTGCTTGAATACCTGATCCGCACTCTCATTTTTTTGTTTAAACCTAAGTTGAGCGATTTTTTGCGAAGAAATGTGCCGAGATCTTGATGCAGCAAGGTTTGCGAAAAGCGCAGGCATACCAATGGATATGTCGAGACTTTTCGCAAGTCCTTGATGTGCAAGAGATTGGTGCAGGTCGAGTAAAAAATTGCTCAATTTAGGTTAAAGAATGCTTTTTAGGTCGCTTGCGGTACATTAGTTTTTTAGTTGACGTGGTAAAAAGAGTCATCATGTTGTGAAAATTCAAAGTTTAACTTGAGATTATCACAAATGGGGTGGGGATAACCTGTGGCCCCCTTTAACAATTCAAATAATGCTGTCTCAGTGCTTGTAAGGGCGAGCTTCTGCTTCTTGCTTTTTTTCGGATTTACAGATATGTTATTTTATTAGTATTGCAATAATTTAATTCCTGAATATCCTGTTAATCCTGTCAAAAAAATAATATTTAAAAGCGCTAAAGTGTTACAAAAGGAGAAACCATGAAAGAGATCAGTGAATTGAATTTGCCGGCAGATCTTCGTTATGCGGATGATCATGAATGGTCCAGGCTTGAGGATGATAAAGTTAGAGTTGGTCTTGACGACTATGCTCAGGATCAGCTAGGAGATATTGTTTTTGTTGAACTGCCGCAGGCTGGAGATACTTTTAAAAAGGGAGAAGTATTTGCAACTGTTGAATCTGTTAAAGCTGTCTCTGAATGTTATATGCCGATAAGCGGTGAAATAGTCTCCGTTAACAACGATCTTGAAGAATCTCCTGAACTGGTAAACAACAGCCCCTATGGCGATGGGTGGTTTGTTGTGATCAATCCAGGTAATCCTTCTGAGATGGATACACTGATGACAAGTGAAGCCTGCCTGGAAAAATTGAAAGGAATAGAATAAATGCGTTATCTTCCTCATACCAGCGAAGATATTAAATCAATGCTGCAGGTTGTTGGAGCTGAAAGTATTGATGATCTTTTTTCAACAATACCTGATGATTGCATCAGCAAGGATGATTTACAACTGCCCGATGCTTTGACCGAGTGGGAATTAGACTCTCATATGTCCGCTCTTTCCGGTGCTATGGCGGTATCACCGGATTATAGGGTTTTCATGGGTGCAGGCAGCTATGAACATTATATACCTGCTTCAGTATTTTTTCTGCTTGGCAGGTCGGAGTTTGTAACTTCTTATACTCCTTACCAGCCGGAAGTCAGCCAGGGAACACTTCAGGCAATTTACGAGTATCAGACACTTGCCGCGCGTCTTTTAGGAATGGAAGTGGCAACCGCCTCACATTACGACGGCGCAACAGCTCTTGCCGAATCACTTCTTATGGCGGTTCGTATAAGCAAAAAAAGAAAAGTGGCTGTTTCAAGTTTGATTCACCCTCTCTATAGAAAAGTGGTTCGAACTTATTTTGAGCCGACCGGATATCAAGTACTTGAACTTCCCTATCTCGAAAACGGTTTGACTGACCTTGCCGGGCTTGATGAAGTTGATGATCTTGCGGCTGTTGCAGTTCAATCCCCTAATTTTTTTGGATGCATTGAAAACCTTAAGGAGGCTGGAGAGAAGATTCACAATAAAGATGCTCTTTCTATTACATGCTTCACAGAAGCTCTTTCTTACGGGCTTCTAAAAAATCCAGGTAGTCAGGGCGCCGATATTGTATGCGGTGAAGGTCAAAGCCTGGGTATTCCCCGTTCATTCGGCGGACCGGCTCTTGGTATGCTTGCCGGCAGAAAGAAATATATGCGCAGCCTGCCGGGACGTCTTGTTGGTCAGACCAAAGATCTTGATGGAAAAAGAGGTTTTGTTCTCACACTTGCAACAAGGGAACAGCATATTCGCCGCGAGAAGGCCACTTCCAACATCTGTACCAATAACAGCCTTTGTGCGCTTTCGGCCGCAATTTATATGGCCTCGGTGGGAGGTACCGGAATAAAGAAACTCGCCGAGCTTAATCATGACAAGGCTGAATATCTAAAGCAGGAATTGAAGAAAGCAGGGTTTAAAATTAGTTTTGAAAGTCCGACATTTAATGAATTCGTGGTGGAATTCCCCGCAGGTTTTGATTCTGTCTATGATCGTCTTCTGGAGAAGAAAATTGTAGCAGGTCTTCCTCTGGCTGAATACTATCCGGAACTTACAGGTCACTATCTTTTATGCACGACGGAAACCATGTCGAAAAACGACATGGATGTTCTTGTCAGGGAGGTTAAGCTATGAAGGAAACCGTAGGCGCCACAGGACTTATTTTAAATGAGCCGCTGCTTTGGGAAAAAGGCAAAAAAGGAAGATGCGGTTATTCTTTACCGCGGCAAGATGTTGAATCTTTCCCCCTCGACAATGAACTAACGGGAGAAGGCCCTGATTTTCCGGATTTGAGCGAGGTTGATGTAGTACGACATTACACCAGACTTTCCCAGTGGAATTTCGGGGTTGACACAGGCATGTATCCGCTGGGTTCATGCACTATGAAATACAGTCCAAAGACAAACGAAAAACAGGCAGGACTTTCAGGATTTGCCGGCGCTCATCCACTACTTCCATCAAATCTTTCCCAGGGAACGCTGAGGATGATGTATGAACTTGAGCAATATCTTGCTGAAATTACCGGCATGGATGCAGTAACCCTTCAGCCTGCTGCGGGAGCACATGGAGAGCTTACAGGCATGATGATTATTCATGCTTATCACAAAAACAGAGGTGCGCAGCGTTCTAAGATTCTTGTTCCTGATACAGCTCATGGTACAAATCCGGCGACTGCAACTCTGTGTGGTTATAGTTCTGTACAGATTAAGTCAAATGAAAATGGAATTCTTTCGGTTGAGTCTGTTGCTGATTTAATGGATGAAGACACAGCCGGAATAATGCTGACAAATCCGAACACGCTTGGCCTTTTTGAAGAGAACATCAGGGAAATATCTGAAATTGTTCATTCCAAAGGAGGAATTGTTTATTGCGATGGCGCAAACCTGAATGCTGTAATGGGTATAGTAAAAATGGGAAAAATCGGAGTTGACGTAATGCATCTGAACCTGCACAAGACATTTTCCACACCCCACGGTGGAGGAGGCCCAGGTTCGGGGCCCGTTTGTGTGAAGAAGCATCTTGAGCAATTTTTGCCTGTTCCCCGTATTGTTGAAGAGAAAGGCAATTATGCGTTTTCTGATAATTATCTCGAATCTATTGGCAAAGTGCAGGCTTTCCACGGAAATATCGGAGTCATAATTAAGGCTTACAGTTATATCGTAAGTATGGGGCCGAAAGATCTGAAGATGGCCAGCCGGCTTGCTGTTTTAAATGCAAATTATATAAAGGAAAGCCTGAAGGATGCTTTAGACCTCGCATATGACAGGCCGTGTATGCACGAATGCGTGTTTTCCGATGAAAAACAGAGGGACGACCACGTTACCACATTTGATATGGCCAAGCGCCTTATGGATTACGGCTTTCATCCTCCAACCGTTTATTTTCCGCTTGTGGTTCACGGGGCGATTATGGTGGAGCCTACGGAAACAGAATCAAAAGAAGATATCGACAAATTTATTGAAGCATTTAAGGCTATTGCGGATGAAGCAAAGGAGTCCCCGGACCTGCTGCACAATGCTCCAGACAAAAGCAAGGTAAGAAGACTTGATGAAGTAAGCGCTGCCCGCAAACCGTGTCTTGCAGGATGATAGTATGGAAATAGTAATTGTCGGTCTTGGAGCAGGCGGGCTCTATTCTTCAAAGAGCGCTCTGAGTTATAACCGAAAGTGCCATGTAACCATTATTGAGAAGAGAAATTTTGATCAGTTTTCTCCCTGCGGCCTTCCCTTTGTTATTGAAGGCGTTGTGAAAGATTTTGATGAGCTGAAATATAATGTGCCTGAAGTAAAAAACAGGCTGAGCAAGCTCCTTTTTCACAAAGTTGTTTCCGTTGATGCGGAAAGAAAAATAGTAAAAGCACTTGACCTGGCGACTTCACAGGAGAAGGAGATCAAGTATGATTCATTGATACTTGCAACAGGCGCATCGCCGATTATCCTTGGAGTTCCCGGTGCAAAGGAGCTTGCGGGCAGAGGAGTTCATTTTGTATCTGATATTGATAACAGTGAAGCTCTTCTTCAGGCTGCCAAATCTTCCAATAAAAAGAAAGCGGTTGTCGTAGGCGGAGGCTCTATCGGTCTGGAGATTGCGGTAGGGCTGAAGCAACTTGGACTTGATGTGGCAGTAACAAAAAAATCCTCTCCTCCTTTTCCGCGAAACCTGGAACCCTCAATGGGGAGTATTATAGTCGAGCATCTTGAGAAGCTTGGAATCAGGGTTCTTTTTGGTAAGGGCATAGACCGCATAAATGGAAAACATAAAGTAGAGTCCGTTGAAATAGCCGGTGAAAATATAGACTGCGATATAGTTGTAATGGCTGTGGGGATGAAGGCAAATGCGCGGCTTGCTGAATCGGCGGGCGCAAAAACAGAAAAAGGATTCGTAGTTGTAAACAACAGGATGGAGACATCTGTAAAAGATGTGTATGCAGTTGGCGATCTTGTACAGACTTATTCCCGGATAGATGGGACGCCAACCATTATGCAGCTTGCAACCTCGGCTTACCGGCAGGGGATGGCGGCTGGAATAAATGCAGCAGGAGGCAACAGCCCTTATCCAGGCGCTTTGAACACATTTGTTACAGTTATAGGCGGTCTTGAAATTGCTTCAACCGGCTATACTCTGGAAACCGCAAAAAGTCTGGGCTATGAGGCAAGGGCGTTTTTTACAAAACGGGAGATAAAACCACATTATATGCCTGATGCTGAAGAAATCAGCATTGGAGTCATTGTTGAATCAAGCACCGGAAAGATCCTGGGTGCGCAGGCTGTGGGGAAGGAAGGCGCTACATGGAGAATTAATTTGTTTGCTCTTGCCATACACGGCGGCATGACCGTCTATGATATTATGGATGCCGAGCTTGCTTACAATCCTCCTGTTTCGCAGATGTATGATCCAGTATCACAGCTTGCGGAGATAGCTTTTAAAAGGCTTAGATTACCTGCAAAAGAATGTAAAAAAATATTTTTTCCTGTTTAATGATGGTTGCTCTATCTACCCAAATCCGGATGTACAGGCCGTTTTAATATGAAGTCAAAAAATACACTAATACCTGCCCGGCTTAAACCTGGCGATAAGGTCGGAATTGCCGCTCCAGCCAGCCCTTTTGATATGGAGAATTATAATCTTGGTGTTCATGTTTTGGAATCAATGGGCTTATGTGTATCTGTTTTAGATGATATATTTGACAAAAATACATATCTTGCCGGGCCTGATGTTAATAGGGCAAAATTGTTGAATAAGCTTTTTGCAGACAGTTCAATAAAGGCCATTATTTGTGCAAGAGGAGGATATGGCTCGATAAGAATTCTTCCATTGTTGGATTATAACATCATACGGAATAATCCAAAGATTTTTGTTGGATTCAGCGATGTGTCTGCAATTTTATCTGCTATATATACAAAGTGCGGCCTTGTAACATTTCACGGCCCAATGGTAACAACTATGGCTGATGCTTCTCAAAAGACAAAAGAATCAATGATGGCTGCTTTTCTTTCAGGCAGTAAGCTTAACATAACAATAAAAAACGGCATTGCACTTAGACATGGTTCGGCTTCAGGAATTGTTTCAGGAGGGAATCTTGCTACCTTGTGCCACCTGGCGGGAACTCCTTTTCAGCCCAGTTTTAAAGATCATATTCTTTTTCTTGAAGACAGGGGGGAGGCTGCATATAAAATCGACAGAATGCTGACTCAGATGAAAATGGCCGGATGTTTTGACGGTATTGCCGGCCTTGTTCTAGGTTTTTTTGAAGATTGCGGTAAGATTAAAGAAGTTTTTAGCGTTGTTGATAATATTTTCAAGGATGATGATATTCCTATTCTTGCCGGCCTTGAAGCAGGACATGGGAGAAACAATATTACTATTCCGTTCGGAATTACAGCAACTCTTGATTCTGACAGGAATTTACTTTCATTTCATGAAGTGGCTACATCATAAATGGTAATGGTTCACAGTTCACAATTACCAAAAGCTTTACCTCGTATATCTCAAATTAATGATTTGATGAGAAAGGGCGTCAAAGACAAGGTATTCCCTGGAGGGGTACTTTTGGTTTCAAAAAATGATTCGATTGTTTTTTTTGAGGCTTATGGATATGCAAATATATTCTCAAAACGCATAATGACAAAAAACACTATTTTTGATTTGGCGTCCCTTACAAAACCTCTTGCAACTACACTGGCAGTGATGAAGTTGATTCAGCAGGGAAAGCTGGATCTTGAGCAAAATCTTGGAACAGTATTGCCTGAATTTAGAAATACGAATAAGAAACAAATAGCTATTAGAAATCTTCTTTGTCATAATTCAGGTCTGCCTGATTATCGACCATATTATATTGAGTTGCTAAAAATTCCGTATAATTTTCGGAAAAAGGCTTTAAGGAACTTTCTCATAAATGAACCTATTATACATCCTATAGGTAAAAATGTATTATATAGCGATCTTGGATTTATGGTTCTTGAATGGATTGTTGAAAAGGTATCCGGAAGATCTTTAGACTACTTCGTAATTCAAGATATTTACAGGCCCCTTGGGCTTGAACATCTTTTTTTTGTAAACCTTAATTCTGAGAGTTATATGGATTGTTTTGCCGCTACAGAACTTTGCCCCTGGCGCAAAATACTTCTGGATGGTTTAGTACACGATGATAATGCCTATGTTGTGGGGGGTATAGCTGGGCATGCCGGTCTTTTCGGGACAGCTATGGATGTGAGGGTTCTCTTGTCTTCACTTTTATTCGCTTTCCATGAACATTCATATGATTTTAAAAAAGAGTTGATAAGCAAGTTTTTTGAACGGCAGCAAGGTTCAGACAGGGCACTTGGTTTTGATACACCATCTTTATCTGATTCGAGCTGTGGCAGTCTTTTTTCTAAAAGGAGTGTAGGGCATCTTGGTTTTACCGGGACATCGTTCTGGATGGATCTCGATCAATCAATTATTGTTATACTTTTAACAAACCGTGTACATCCATCACGCGATAATAATAAGATAAAGAAATTCAGGCCGATATTACACGATACTGTGATGGAACTTTGTAAACACTAAATATTGACTTTTTACAAGTTCATTAGGTATAATTTTTATTTGTAATAACAGGATATTTTTGGTAGTGATTCACTATTTAATTAACCGAACAACATATGCGCTAGTTACGAGCGAGAATGAGGAGCCATGAGTTTATTTTTAGATGGTATTTTAGGTATATTTTCAAATGATCTTGCCATTGATTTAGGTACTGCAAATACACTCGTTTATGTTAAAGGCAAGGGTATTGTGTTAAGTGAACCCTCGGTTGTTGCTGTGCGTACTGATAACAGGTTGAAAAACCGAGTGTTGGCAGTAGGGCTTGAGGCGAAAAATATGCTGGGAAGGACGCCAGGACATATAGTAGCCATTCGTCCAATGCGAGATGGCGTTATTGCTGATTTCGAAGTCACTGAGGCAATGCTGCGTCATTTTATTCACAAGGTACATAATAGGCGGACATTTGTCAGGCCAAGAATTATTGTTGCAGTACCATCGGGAATTACTCAGGTTGAAAAGCGTGCTGTTAAGGAATCGGCTGAATCAGCGGGAGCCCGTGAGGTATTTTTAATTGAAGAGCCTATGGCTGCTGCGATAGGAGCGGGACTTCCTATTACAGAACCTATATGTAATATGGTGGTCGATATCGGTGGCGGTACAACTGAAGTTGCTGTGATTTCTCTGGCAGGAATTGTTTACAGCAGGTCTATCAGGGTGGCTGGTGATAAAATGGATGCAGCAATAATACAGTATATCAAAAGAAAATACAATTTGTTGATTGGAGAGAGAACAGCCGAGATTATTAAAACAGCAATAGGTAACGCTTACCCTGACCCCCAGAATTTGGAAACAATTGAGGTCAAGGGAAGGGATCTTGCATCAGGGATCCCTAAAATTCTTGCCATTGATTCCGAAGAGATAAGGGTCGCAATTTCTGAGCAGATAGACGCCATAGTTGAAATTGTAAAAATAGCTCTTGAACAAACTCCGCCTGAGCTGGCTGCCGATATAGTTGATAGAGGAATTGTATTAACAGGCGGCGGCGCTCTGTTAAAAAATTTAGACAAGCTTCTCAAGGAGGAAACAAGTCTTCCAATAACAATAACTGAAGACCCATTATCCACAGTTGCGCTGGGCTCCGGTAAAGTTATTGACAGTATTGAACTACTCAAACAAGTTATGATCATATAGTTTTATGTTTTCGAAAAAAATGGTGCTGATAGTTGGTGCGGTTGCTTTGATCGTTGTTAACATCATAATCCTTTCAGTTAACAGTAGTCGATATTCTTCCTATGGGTCCGGGCGGACCGCTATTTTTTTTATTGCTCCTTTTCAGGCAACTGTTACCAAATCCGTTCAATTTTTTAAAAATATATGGGGCCATTATTTTTTTCTGGTTTCAGTTGCAAAAGAGAATGATAATCTTAAAAAAGCGATAAACCAGGCCACAGATAAAAACAATAAGTATCGTGAAATAGAAATTTCCAATTTCAGACTCCGTAACTTATTGAATTTCCGAAAAACTATGACTAATCAGGTCCTTGTCGCCGAAGTTATCGGCCAGGATCCCTCTCCCTGGTTTAAAACAATAATCATAGATAAAGGCAAATCCGATGGAGTTGAAAAGGGTTTGCCTGTAGTAGTGCCCGAAGGCATTGCAGGGCAGATTATAGATATTAGTTACAACTATTCCAAGGTCTTGCTGATTATTGACCGGAATAGTGCTGTAGATGCTTTAGTTCAGAGAACCAGGGCTAGGGGGCTTATCAAAGGCCAATCAGATGGAAGGTGTCTTTCTAAATATGTATTAAGAAAGCATGATGTTAAAGTTGGAGACACGGTTGTTTCTTCAGGTTTAGATGGCGTTTTCCCTAAAGGGTTACGTGTTGGTTATGTTTCGGAAATTGTTAAGCGTAATTCAGGTATATTTCAAGAAGTAACAGTTACACCTTATATAGATTTTGGAAAACTTGAAGAGGTTTTAGTAGTATTGGATTCTCCAAAACACGATTTTGTGAGTGAGCAATGACGTATTGTTTTTATATCTGCGTCTGTCTCTGCCTTGTAATTTTTCAGACAACAATTATCCCTCATATTTCTTTATTCAATAATTTTTATGACCCTTTAATTCCCTTTATTTGTTATCTCGGCCTGTTCCGCACCGCCCGTGAAAGCATCCTTTTTATACTTGTGCTGGGATTTTTAATGGATAATCTTTCAGGAGGACCTTTTGGCCTGTATTTAACAACATATTTCTGGCTGTTTATTGTTGTTAAGATAGTTATTCAATATGTACATGTTAATAACATTCTCTTGCTGTTTGTTGTTGCTGCCGGCGTATTGATGGAGAATATCATATTTATTGCCGGTGTTTCTATGTCAGGTCCGGATTCGCAGTTTTCCGCAATTAGTATAAGGACTGTTATTTTTCAAATTCTATGGGCAGGATGTACCGGCTTCTTTTTTATAACATTTTTTAATCATATTCATAAGAAATTGGAAAAATGGTTTAATGGACTGATTGCTGAAAAAAGCTAAAATAATAGGGATTGAGAGATTGTTGATTGTTGATTTGCGGAATTGCTTTGCTCTATTTTTTATATAATTGGCAGAATTCCCTCAATCAACAATCTCTCAATCAACAATCAACAATTTTGACTCTGATCAGCTATAGTTCACAAACAGGATGCACAGTTGTTATTGGCCGAGCCCTGAGGAAGAGTATAAAAGAGAAACTTTGAGCAAATATTTACATAGCACGGATAGTGACTGGTATAAAAGACGTTTGACCGGGGTTGTCTTTTTAGTCTTAACGGCTTTTTTAGTACTTATTGCCCGCGTTTTTTATCTCCAGGTGATTGAAGGGAATGAGCTTAGACGACTTTCAGAAAACAACTGTATACGATTGCAAAATATAGACCCTTCAAGAGGATTAATTTTTGATCGCAATGGAAAGTTGCTGGTTGATAACAGGCCATCATTTGATTTGAATATAATTTTGAAAGATGCCAAACCTGTTGAACATACAATTGAAACGCTCTCTCAATATATAGATGTTCCGGCAACAGAGCTTATGTCAAAAATCAGCCGTAACAAGGGAATATCATCCTATACTCCTATCTTATTAAAACAGGATATAGGGCGAGATGCTTTGGCTGCCATAGAGGTTCACAAATATAATCTTCCTGGTATTGTTGTCAGCGTTAAGCCAAGAAGACACTATATTTATAAACAAAGTGCGGCTCATCTAATAGGTTATTTAGGTGAGATTAGTTCCGATGAGCTTAAATCGGGAAAATATTCTGCTTATAGAGCAGGTGATTATATTGGAAAGTTTGGTGTGGAAAAAACTTATGAGGGTCTATTGAGAGGTAAGCGTGGAGGGCGGCAGGTCGAGGTAAATGCGACAGGGCGGGTTGTTAGAGTTTTGAAAACCGTTGAATCTTTTCCGGGCCACAATGTTTATCTTTCAATTGATTACTTACTCCAGAAAAAGGCTGAAGAACTTTTGGAAGGTTTGGCCGGCGCAATAATAGCCATGGAGCCGGCTACAGGACAGATACTGGCCATGGCCAGCAGTCCTGCTTTTGACCAGAATGCATTTGTTGACGGTATGTCACATGAACAATGGGATTCTCTTGTTTCCAATCCATTCAGGCCGATGGAAAACAAGGCTGTCAATGCTGAGTATCCCCCAGCGTCTGTATATAAGATAGTTACGGCAATAGCATGTCTTGAGGAAGGAATAATTGATGCAAATACATCATTTTATTGCCCAGGACATTACAAGTGCGGGAATCGGGTTTTTAGATGCTGGGAAAAAAGAGGACACAATAAAGTTAATGTTGTGAAGGCATTAGCTGAATCATGTGATGTTTTTTTTTATCAGGTCGGCCAAAAACTGGGTGTTGATAGACTGGCATGGTATGCCAGGGCTTGTGGCCTGGGATCAGCAACAGGTATTGACCTTGATCATGAAGCAAAGGGTTTGATACCAACCGCTGCCTGGAAAAGGGCTCGTACGGGCATTGGATGGCAGTTAGGCGAAACCCTTTCCGTTGCTATAGGGCAGGGCTATAATCTTACAACTCCTTTGCAGATGATGACTTTGATTTCCGGGATAGCGAATGGAGGAATAAGGTATAAGCCATTGATTCTTAGAAAGGTAGAGACAGCAGAAGGCGAAATCGTTAATGAAAACAATAGCAAGGTTACAGGCAGATTGCCTGTCAGTCAACGGACATTAGAGATTGTAAGGAAAGGGCTTTGGGAGACAGTTAACAAAAGAAAAGGAACCGCATGGATTGCACATGTTGATGATGTTGATATCAGCGGTAAAACCGGGACAGCTCAGCTTGTAAGCAGGACGGGCAGTAATGATAATGCTTCTATCGATAAAGCAAATAAATTGAATCACTTAAAACCACATGCATGGTTTGTAGCTTATGCTCCATCAAAGGAACCCCAAATAGCTGTAGTTGTTATTGTTGAACATGGTGAACATGGTTCCAGTGCCGCCGCTCCACTTGCGAGGGAGCTTATAACAACCTATTTATTAAAAGATAAAAAAGGCTGAAGGTGGAAGGTGGAAGGTGGAAGGTGGAAGGAAACAGATGATCCCTGAGAGTTATTCTCTAAGTTTAGGACAAAATTTCCGGCCGCTTTAAGATTAGCTTCTGGGAGTCTTTTTCCTAAAGGTCTTTAGTCTTTAGCCTAACCAACCTGAGTAGTTACGATAAAACAAGCAATTTGGGGAATTAATATGTTTGACCGCCGTCTTGTACAAAACTTCGACTGGAGCTTATTGAGTTTGGCTCTTATACTGGGCTTTTTTGGGCTTGTTACTTTATATAGTTCAGTAACGGCTGGAGCACAGGTGCCTCAGATGGAATATTATAAGCAGCTTGTATGGTATTTTGTCGGATTAATTTTTTTAGTTATTTCTTTTTTGTTCAATTACAAAACTTTTGATCGATGGGGACATATAATTTATATTTTATGCATTTCTCTTCTTGTTGGTGTGTTAATATTCGGTGAAGGCTCTAAAGGTGCTATGCGCTGGCTGAAGTTTGGATTTTTTTCAATTCAACCATCTGAGCTGGTAAAGATCGCTGTAATAATAATTTTGGCCAGATATTATTCAAAACATGCAAATACAACAGGCTTAACTTTACGCGAACTTATTAATCCTTTTTTACTGATAATAATTCCTTTTGTTCTAATAGTAAAACAACCGGATTTGGGAACAGCCATAATGATTGTTTTAATTGCCGGCTCTATGACGGTTTTTGTAAAAATTGAGAGGCGTTCCTTTTTATACTTAATCGTTTCGGGTGTAATAAGCATTCCTTTAGTCTGGTTTTTTTTGAGAGAATATCAGAAAGCGAGGATATTGACATTTTTGGATCCGGACAGGGATCCTCTTGGGACCGGTTATCATATTATACAATCGAAAATCGCTATAGGCTCAGGCATGATATCCGGCAAGGGGTTTTTGAAAGGAACGCAAAATGCACTTTCATTTCTTCCTGAACAGCACACGGATTTTATATTTTCAGTTTTGGCAGAAGAGTGGGGATTAATAGGTTCTGTAATTATGCTTATTTTTTTTCTGATACTTATTATAAAGGGATTGAATGTTGCTTATAGATGTCGAGAACCATTCGGCACCATACTTTCAGTCGGTATCACAGCAATGATATTCTGGCAGGTATTTATTAATATTGGCATGGTAATGGGACTGATGCCGGTCGTAGGAGTTACATTGCCGTTTATTAGCTATGGGGGTTCATCACTTATTACCGTTATGATATGTATAGGCCTTTTAATTAATGTAAGCATGAGAAGGTTTATGGTTGAATAAGAGGTAAAAAGACAGCAAAGATTAAAAAAACCTTTGACAATTTATTATAGTTAATATATAGATCTTCGGAGTTAATCTTGAAGGAATTTTTTCAGAAAATATATTTTTAATAAATTATTCAGAAATCGGTAGTGGAGGAAGTTCAATGATAAGCTTAGATTATTCCTTAGGTATACAAATCATAAATTTCCTGTTTTTGATATGGGCACTTAATGTTGTTTTATACAAACCAATCAGAAATATACTAATTCAGAGAAAAGAAAAAATTACCGGGCTTGAGCAGAATATTGATGTCTCTAA
>JAJSZW010000072.1:0-15452 GCA_030262895.1 Deltaproteobacteria bacterium
GCGGGCATAACTTATACGTCCAGTTTGGGACGATTATTTTTGTCCAACTGCCTAAATCGGCTCCTTAGCGTGGGAATTCTTTTTGCTATAGTAGGCCACTTCTACCTATTGGTAATTATTGTTTCTGTATGGTTTAGTGGAAAGACATTACGACTGGTTTCGCAGGAGTCAATAAAAAGGAGGTAAAAGATATGGAAGAAATGAATGAAAAATTAGTGGAGAATGGGGTCGGAGAATGGGGTCAAGTCTGCCTTTGACCCTTAATAATTTTAAGCAAGGGTCAACCGTAGACTTGACCCCATTTTCAGGTGAAGTTTACCTATTCGGAAAGGTGGGGAAATGAGACCCAAGCGACCCACTGCAGGGAAGAAGAAGCCAGGTATAACGTTCTCTGAAACGAACCATGGGAGGGACACAGATCCCACGAACCGTGTCACCATAAAGTCAGAGAGTGCTGCAGGAAACCATTTATAAAGTGGTAACCTGTCGGGTAGCATAGTTATGCGCCAGAAGGGGTGTCGCCTTTCTGGTTATACATCCGCTGATCGAGTAAAGTCGAGTGCGTTTGTATACTGAAGAACCGTATGAGTGGAATTCTTCAAGTACGGGTCTGTGGGGAGGGCGTTGGGTAACCGGTGCCTTTACCCGGAACCTGACCCCAAGCACAGCGGCGATTTTTCCAAGTCACCAGCAGATTCAACCGTCATAGCTTTTGCCAAGTCGGTAGGTAGCGCTGCTTGGGTCAGGTGATGCGGGTTATACCTATCCACAACTGAGGTTTTTCAATGGCTTCAATAAAAATGCAAGAGCATTTAATTGACCTATGGAGAGATATTTTTATTTGCAGGCATTGTAACCTTCCGGATGATTATACTCCACAGTTCCATCCACTTGGTAATCTGTATCAGGAAAACGGAATTTTATTTGCACAAATTAATCCTGGCCATATCGGACGATTAACTGACACTGAGATCAAGCAGAGATATAAAAATGAAAGCTCAAGACAAAAGGCTCGATATAAACAAGAGGTCACTTCTGAGCTTTTATCCCTTCAAAATTCATTTTCAAAAAATCCATCATCACAGAATTTGAAGCTTCTCAATACAGGTTATTTAAAAGCCGTTAACATAGTTTGGGGATGGCCTCCAGGTAAGTATTCGAAAACAATTGAAAAACATGGTGTAAATATTGATAAAATTGCGTTGATCAATTTAGCACAATGCCCTGTACCTAAAGACAAGTATACAAAACAACATTTTTCTAATTGCTGGCTGTCAATTACATACTAAGCGCTTACTTGAAATTCTAAAACCAAAGCTGATTGTCGCACAGGGAAAAGCATCATTGAATTTTCTGCAGAAACAGGATTTAGAAAGCGGCATTACTCTTGTGGAAGGAAATCATCATGCTTCTCGGCAAAGTAATGAAGTGAAGAACCATATTTTTAATGATGTAAAGACATTAGTTGAGCAATTAAGTGCATAACAAGCGCTTACACATCTGACTGGGCGGGCGCTGGCGGTTTTTAAAAGGTCTGTGTAGGTCAAGTTTGCAATATTTATTAAGTCCGTTGCTTTCCCACGCCCAGCAGGTGAAGCGCGGTTCGGCGGCTACAAGTTATGTCCGACACGACGGACTTGCTTGGGTTGCATATAGCGTCTTTTCTGCTATAATGCGTTTATCGAATATCAAGGAGTCCATATGGAGCCGCAAGATTCGACAATACCTAAATTTCGCGCCGATGGTTACCTGCCTGAAGGGCTGTACCTGGCTTCGAAAACCGAAGTCATGTTTCGATTTGGTTCATCGTCTCGGCGGCGCAGAAGGCTGTTCCTTCGAATTAGGCGTTGGATAGAGTTGGCTCGACTGATTGGCGGTCTACGCCTGCTGATTGATGGTAGTTTTGTCACAGCGAAGGCTGAACCAGACGACATTGACGCGGTTATTCTGCTTCCTCCAGGTTTCCAACACCAAATTGAGCAAGGAATTGAGGCGGCATTAGAACTGGAAGAAATGATTCTGACCCGTCGCCCTGAAGAAATCTTTGCCGCGGAAGACGAAACCGACTGGAATGAGTGGATTGAGTTTTTCAGTCGCACACGTGAAGCCGATGGCCGGCGCAAAGGACTTGTGGAGGTCAAACTATGATTTTTAATCTGACGGAATACGAAAAAGCGCAGGATGAAATGCGTATCCTTGAAGAACGATTGGAGCGGTTGCAACAGACCCACCCCATCGGTTCGAAAGGATTCACGAAGGCCGGCATTCGTAAAATGATTGCGCGCCTACACGAGGAATTGGCTGTCTTTGAAGGGAGCGAAGAAGCAAGGCACTCCGTGTCGAGTTGAACATCAGTTGCCAGATGCCGCCGAACAAAAGGATGAACTCTGACTGAAAAAGCCTTGCCGTTCCGATATTAATAAAAAGATGAAATCAATTAAAAAAACAGTCGAAAAATATATTCAATCAAATAAAATAGTCCTTAATTATTTGCTGACAAAAGAGAAAAATTTTACTTCAGAAAATGAGCATCCTTTAAATATTGAGTTTTATAAAGTTCGCCAAGAGTGTTATCAGTCTTTTATTAAAGATCTTAATGAAATACTAAAAAAAGTTAATGTTTCAATTGAAAAGAAAAGTAAAAAAAGCAAGAAATAACTTTTTGAAGCTTCCATACAAACAAAAAAATATATAGTGATAGGGACACCCATCGCTGAGCGCCCCTCCCACACCACCGGATATACGGATCACGTATCCGGCGATTCGGCTGGTCAAAACAGACACAAATGAATATCTTGTCTGCCTGGCCTTGGGGAACGCAACGCTACCAGCATTTTCCCGCCAGCGGCGGGACTGCATAATACCAGTAAGAATACGCTCTTTGACAGCCATGACCATTTGCCCAAACCATTCGGTTGGGGACCGTTCGGGCCTTCGCCGGGGTGAGTCCTCCGTGGTGTTCACGGCTCGTTTCTCCTGCGGCTACCGTGCCCTCTGCTGACTTCTTCCATGCGGTCGGAGCAGGTTGCCCTGCCCTCAGCCATTTTCTGCCGCATGCGGCATCCCGTGGCGCATGGAAGACCTCCCGTGGTAAACACATGTCTTTCAGTACGTGGATGCCGAGTATACGGGCAGAGCTACTGCCTTCCGAGGCACCGTCACCGATACCCCGTTGTAATACCGCTACGCCCTTCGCCTCCATCTGGCTGGGTCTAAGACTTGCCAAAGTCACCACAACGTGGTAACTTTGACTCACTTTTAAGAACATGTGCCGTGCCCGGCACACAACAAATCACTGGAGCTAACGGAAGAAGGTCGTACGATTTCGGATAGGCCGGAGTAAACAGAGCGCCGTAGCTCAGTTCAGACGTTGGGCTTGATAACATGATTTTGCGGACATAAAGGGGGTGATTTGGAAGTAAACCAATCTTACAACCATTGGATTAATAACGCTAATCATTATATGTTATCACAAAAAAAGGAGAATTGCATATGAAAGACTTAAAGGCATCAGATGTAATGGTAAGACCAGTCGTTTCTGCAAAACCACACGCATCCGCCAGGGATGTAACTCTACAGGTTCTCTCGGGACTTTACAGTGGTATGCCTGTGACAGACGAGGAAGGTAGAGTTATAGGTATTATTACAGAAATCGACCTACTACAGGCAGTCATGGACGGCAAGGATTTGATAAAAACCACGGCTGATGAAATTATGGCCAAAGACCCCATCACTGCTGACAAAGATACCCCCATTGTCGAACTCACGAAAATTATGAGCGAAAAGGACGTCATTCGTATACCCATTACAGACAACGGAAGGCTATGTGGTATCGTCGCCAGATGTGACATTCTAAGGACTTTGCTCGAACCTGAGTTCGCCACTTACATGTAAGAGCCGTGCAAGCAGGATCGGAGAGAAATCGCCACAAGCGTTACGCTCTAATAATCAGATAATTCCAAGCAGCCACCATTGGTTTCAGCATACGATGGACCACATGCGGCTCAATCACTGCTAAGCCAACACATTGGGCACTGGAAGAAGAAAAATTTAGAGACAAAGGCAAGCTTGTAGGAAAAACAAGTTAAGACAAATAAGGTTTTGGCTCGTTTAATTGGCGGAGATTCTGTTTACCCTTGTACCAAATGCAATGCCCAACCATGGGGTCAAGCTGACCGCCAAGAGCGTAGCGATTTTTCAAAGGCCGTGCCCTGCAAAAAGGTCAGTACTATTCTAAAGTTGGTTGCTCCGCAATGTTGGCGGCAGCTTACCCTTGTTATGTTTACGTGAAAATTGCCGCCATAGCTGTAACCAAACAACATTATTATTACCTATGTAACCATACACGCTTATGTATCTGAATAGACTGCGAAAAATGTTAACGGAAAATAACGAAAAGTGCTTATTTCCATGTATTAGGGATTTAGTAGCAAACGGGCTCACCTTGGAACGATTCACTAATGAAGATAACATCCCTTCACGTCAGGACATAACTCAGTACATAGCTGCCTGGTTCAAATATACAGGACTATCTTCAGATGAATGCCGGGAATGGATGATTGAATACTGTATTGGCTTGTTATCAGTCATATCGTCCAGCTCCAAATCGCGAATACGGCATAGTACGAAGTGCAACATCAAGTATATTTACAAGTCTGATGTCACTTTTGATTGCAGATGCGAGAAAAACCGGTTCAAAGCACCTTGTGAGCCAACGTGTCCCATTTATGAAGAAATGGCTCATAGAGCCAAAGAGAGTGAAGCAGCAAATATCGTTGAATCTTATGAAACTATAGTTGAACATAGGGTAGCCGATGAAATAGCGCCGACAAAACATTCTATTAAGGATGAATACAAGGATCAGTTTGAAAAAGCCATAGAGGTTGCGCAACATCACCTAAAACAATGGGTTCCCAAAAAGAAGATTGTCAATTTATTGAATGAGAGCGGGTTCAAAACTAGAACAGGAAAAAAATGGTCATATTCGACCTTAGCGAATGAGCTGAAGACGCTCAACAGGAATATCGATAAGGCTGAAGCTGAGAAGATACGAAATAAAATCCTATAAAATAAGCAACCTATGGCATAACAAAAGGATTAACTCTGACTGAAAAAGCTGGGGCATTTTTTGATTTCTACCCATTTTTTATTGATAATAATAGAAAGGAATTTACGTGGTCATGTGCTTGTTGAACAGCTTCTTTAATTTCTTTTGATTGCGGCAGAGTTTCTTCGAGTTTTTCTATATATTTTCTGTTTTGAACGGCCTGGAAAGAGGGAACAAAATTTAAATCATAAACCCAGCCTATTTGTAATAATTTAAAGTCGTTAAGGGTTTTTAAATCCTGCATCAGGACAAGCCTTCGCTGTTTAAGGCTTTCTATAACCCTTTGCGAATATACCGGATCGTCAGGCAGGCCAAGTTCTATAGCCGAGCTATGATTCTTTTCACGTTCTTTGCAGTAATCAATAAACAGCTTCCAGATATCCAGTTTATCAGCATCTCGAATAAGTCGCATAAAAAACAAGGTGTTATCATCTTCATTTGCAGGGAGGAGGGCTGCGTTGTGATATGCTATAGCTCTTGTGATTAAACGTTTTTCAGCAGTTGTGCATGCGGAAAGAACCCCGTGTATAGCCATCTGTCGCAAACCAAGTCTGGCGTGGTTTTCAGAGACAAAGTCATTGAATGTATGATATTTTGCATATTGCTTAAACCTTCCGATGTCATGAAATAAAGCCATTGTCTCTGCCAGTACCATTTCATGCTCTGTAATGCCCAGCTCTTTGCCAAGCATGGCTATATTGCAGCACACACGAATTGTATGTTCTTCTTTTAGCCTTATCAGGTGGTTATAATCAGGATCATCAGAATAGAAACCAGATACATATTCTGTAAACCATGTTTTCAGGTGTTTAAGATTATTTTTAGTCATAGATATTTATTTTCTATAAAATCAGCCAGTTTATCAATTTCTTCCAGGTCGAATCTCGGAACTTTATGTCCTGTATCTGCATCTGTAACAACTGCTATGAGTTTGCTATCACCTAAACAAAGAGGCTCTTTTCCGCTTGCTTTACGAACGATCTCAATTTTAGGTATATTTTCTTTATTAAAGCCTTCGGCTATAACAAGATCAACGCCATTGAAGTATTTTTCGAGGCAGTCGAGTGATTCACAATCATTATCCTTTATCATGGCGATTTTATCTGTGGATGCAATAACTACAATATCTGCACCTGCTTTTCTGTGGCGCCAACTGTCTTTTCCTTTTTTGTCGATATCAAATGCTTGACATGTGTGCTTTATACTTCCTATTCTGTATCCGCGCTTTTTAAGTTCAGGAATAAGTTTTTCTATTAATGTAGTTTTGCCTGATTCAGATTTTCCTACAATACAGATAATCGGAGTTTTTTTTATCATGTTTTTTCACCACCTCACCGAGCCCTAAGTTCATATTTTTTATTAAGATTTGTGTCAAGTGGATAGTCACCTAAATTTAGCGATTTTTTACTCGACCTGCCCCTCAGCAAACTTCGCGAAATTAAACTCAACGTAATATTTTAGCGCTGTTAAATATTATTTTTTTGGACAGGATTTACAAGATATTCAGGATTTAAATTATTGTAGCCGTTCACGGCTTGAAACTTGAAATTGGAAATTGGGAAGAACAGTATAAAAGCATGAAGGCCAAATTTCTAATTTCTAATTTCAATGTTCCCTGAACGCTTACAAATCTTGTTTATCCTGTTATCCTGTCAGATTCTTTTTCAAAAGACTCAATTGTTACAACTCAACAATTCACGCCTGTTTGCGTGCGGACACGCACAGTCAGAAAAATCTGTGCAATCTGTGTAATCTGCGGATTAAAAATCTTTACAAAAAAATGACCATGATTTAAATATAGATCTCAGCCGCTATGGATACTGATATCAATTAAATAATAGTTGTACTTAATTAGGATAAGAGGTTGACATGCAAGATAAAATTATAATTGTTATTGCTACACGAAACAAAGGCAAAAAATCTGAAATCAGTGATCTTTTAAAAGGCTTTCCTGTTGATATCAAAGGGTTGGATGATTTTGGTACTATACCGCACATTGAAGAGGATGGGGATACTTTTGATGAAAATGCATACAAAAAAGCCAGCCTTACAGCAAGAATCCTGGGATTTCCGGCCCTGGCAGATGATTCAGGGCTTTTAGTAGAAGCCCTTGGAGGTGCGCCGGGAGTTCTTTCTGCTCGCTATGCAGGTGAAAATGCAACAGATGAACAAAGATGTCAAAAGCTTTTGCAGGAAATGGAAGGAAAGACCAACCGCAAAGCAGCATTTGAATGTGTAATTTCCATTGCGGTTCCAACAGGACCTGCCCTGACATATGAAGCTCGCTGCGAAGGGTTGATTGCCGAACAGCCCTCCGGATCAAATGGATTCGGATATGACCCTGTCTTCTATTATCCGCCGTTGAACAAAACTTTCGGCGAATTAACCATAGAAGAAAAAAGCCGTGTAAGCCACAGAGGAAAGGCTCTTGGAGAATTCAAAGATGAACTTGACAAGGTTATGATTTGGATCAAACAGCAGATGCCCGTTTATGAGAAATTTTAACCATTAGGTGCTAAGAGGAAGGGTGCAGCCAAAAAGCCGGAGTTCTATTATAAAAGTAATATGCAGCGGTCGCATGATTGTGGCGCTTCTTATGGGCTTTAGCTGCGGCCTGCCGCTTCTTCTGACAATAACTGTCTTGCAGGCGTGGATGAAGGAAAAAGGGGTTGATCTAACTGTGATTGGGCTTATGGCCTTAGTTGGCCTTCCCTATACCCTGAAGTTCCTGTGGGCTCCTTTTCTGGACCGTTACACTCTTCCTTTTCTGGGACGCAGACGAGGCTGGCTTCTGACAGCCCAGATACTTTTAATTTTTTCTATTGCAGGCCTGGGGCTGACTGATCCCGGGGGTCATCCCTGGATGGTGGCATTTGCTGCATTACTTGTGACCTTTTTTAGTGCATCACAGGATATTGTTGTGGATGCCTACAGAAGAGAAGATCTTCCAGATGAGGAACTGGGACTTGGTTCTTCTTTTTATATAAACGGATACAGGGTAGGAATGTTGCTGGCTTCCGGCGGCGGTCTTATTTTGGCTGATCACGTAAGTTTTTCCACGGTTTATCTGATAATGGCTGCCTGTATGCTTCCCAGCGTTTTAACGACGTTTTTTGCTTCAGAACCCGAGATTGCTGCCGGAACTCCTGAAAGCTTAAAAGAAGCGGTTCTATATCCGCTGATAGATTACTTCAGCCGCAAGGAAGCCTTGTGGATATTGGCCTTCATCCTTTTTTATAAGATGGGCGATACCATGGCAAGCGCCATGACCACGCCGTTCTACCTTGACATAGGCTTTTCAAAAACAGAAATAGGCGCGGTCGTCAAACTGTTCGGTTTTTGGGCCACCATAATAGGCAGTTTGATCGGAGGCGTATTAATGCTTCGACAGGGGATTTACCGCAGCCTCTGGATTTTTGGTTTTCTTCAGGCAATATCAACTGCGGGCTTTGCCATTTTGGCACGAATTGGCCACAATATTTCCGCTTTGTCGGCTGTTATTGCCTTTGAGAACCTTAGCAGCGGGATGGGTACGGCTGCTTATGTTGCATTTATGGCCAGCATAACAAATAAAAAATTTACAGCAACACAATATGCTCTTCTCAGCAGCCTTATGGGTGTTCCAAGGGTACTGGCATCGGCTCCTACCGGTTTTTTTGCCAAAAGTATGGGCTGGGAAAATTTTTTCATTTTTTGTACCCTTATTGCTGTTCCGGGAATGTTGCTTCTGTTAAAATTTGCATCATGGCATTCAAACGATGCAGCAATAACTTATAAATAGTAGCCGTTCACGGCTTGAAACTTGAAATTGGAAAGTAGAAATTTGGGGAGAGATTAAAATAGAAATTGGAAATTGGGAAGAACAGTACAAAAGCATGAAGGCCAAATTTCTAATTTCAACGTTCCGTGAACGCTTACAAAATATATGCGTTTCAGGTATAATTAAATTCAAACCATGAAATACTCACGTATATGTGTTACGATATTTATATATGAACGAAGACAAAAAACTTAAACAAGCAGTTGAACTATACAAAAACTTGAACAGACAGAGAAAAGAAATTCTTTCTCTGCCTGCTGAGAAGGCTTTGGACCGTATTCTGGATTCACCGCAGCCGGCAGCTATTGTTCATTCATTTCCGGAAGAAGATTTTTATTTTTTGATAAACGACATAGGGATAGAAGATTCTTTGCAGCTTTTGTCTCTTGCCTCTGACAAACAGTGGGAATACATTCTTGATATAGAAGTATGGGAAAAGGATAGAATCAGCATACACAATGTTACGAAATGGCTTGACCTGTTTATTAAGGCTGATTCGCAGCGTTTCGTAAGGTGGTTTTTAAATAAAAAAACTGAATTCGTTGAATTCTATCTTTTCAAAAACATCGAGGTAAAGATAAGGGAACACGACCAGGATCCGTCAATTTTTGGTGATGACTTTTTCACGCTTGATGATGTTTTTTACATAAGATTTATTGATTTACCTTTAGGCGCTGAATCTGACGGCAATTTTATAAAAAATCGCAATGAATTTCTGTCTAAATTTATAGACAGGCTTTCAGGCCATGATCACAATATTTATCAAAATGTTCTGATAGAGGCTTTTAGTATTATACCATCTGAATATGAAGAAGAGGCTTTTAGATTGCGGAATGTCAGGCTTGCTGAAAAAGGTTTTCTGCCGTTTGATGAAGCAATAGGAATATATCAGCCTTTAAAACCAGAGAATTTAAGCGGGCAGAGCGCAAAATTTATTGCAGAGAGTTCTGAGGGAAGGTCGTATATTCCTGTTCCTCATTATTCAACAGGAATGCTCAAGCAAGACAACCTTCTTACAGACTCTTTAAAAAAGATAGAGAAAGATGATGTTTTGCAGCAGATTCAGGCCGAGTTGGCGGGTCTGGCAAATCAAATAATAGTTGCCGACCAAAAGGTGATTAAAAACAAAGAAGAGTTAAACTATATAGTTAAAAAAACCTGTGGATATATAAGTATCGGGCTGAAACGATTGACGGAAGAAAGCGGTGACCTCGACGAAAATCGTGCTGTTGCATTGATACAGAGGTTTCCGCTTTCCCGGATTTTCAGGGTGGGATACGGGCTTGTTCTGGAGCTTAAATGGCGGGCTGAAAAATGGCGCAAAATTAGCTGGTTTGAAAAAAACAGACTGCCTCTAAGTTTTTGGGGAGAGGGGTGGATAGGTGTTCTGGGCGGGTTATTGATAAAGAAGCCGCTTTATTATGACAATTACAAGACAGGCTTACTGTACAGGGAATTTTATTCTATTGAAGATATTAAGCATACTGAAAAAGTATTAAATGAAATTATAGCTTTTGACAGACTTCTTTCTCATATGGCAGTAAATCTCGCTCCCCCTTATAGTGGTTCACTTACCTATAAAAATTTAGTGTTGACTCTCTGGGCAAGACATCATCTTGGTCTTTCAGATGTTCTTATCCCGCTTAATATTGATGAGTTTAAGATATTTTTTGATAATCTCTGGGAATCCGGCGAAAAGCCGCGCAAAACAAACATATTAATGAAAGAATCTTTTTTAAAATGGCTTTCAGAAAAAACAGGTCTTGACCCTTATGATATCAGCAGGGAACTTGGGCAGGCAATGGAAAATCTTTTCAGCGAGATTGAAAGCGAATATGGTTCGGTTTCAAAAAAAGATCTAAATTCAAAATACATGCATCTTTTTATAACAAAGTGACTTTACTTATTAGTCAAAGTGTGGTAAATCAAAATAATTGTAACACTTTAGCGCTTTTAAGTATTATTTTTTGGGCAGGATTTACAAGATATTCAGGATTTAAATTATTGTAGCCGTTCACGGCTTGAAACTTGAAATTGGAAAGTAGAAATTAGGGAGAGATAAAATAGAAATTGGAAATTGGGAAGAACAGTACAAAAGAATGAAGGCCAAATTTCCAATTTCCAATTTCAATGTTCCGTGAACGCCTACAAAACTTGTTTATCCTGTTATCCTGTCAGATTCTTTTTCAAAAGGCTAAAATGTTACAAACAACTTAATTATTTCAAAAAGTTAGCTATCATTCTAATGGCGTAATACTCTAAACTGGTTAAAAGTTATGAGTCAATTTAGGTATAAATCAGAAAGAAAGGATATAGGAAGTGGAAATTATTGTATTATTGAAGCAGGTTCCGGCTACAGAATCATTTATCGGGATTGCCGATGACGGAGTATCCATAAAGACTGAGGATATCAAGTGGGTCATTAACCCCTATGATGAATATGCAGTTGAAGAAGCTCTTCGTATAAGGTCCGCGCATGGAGGCACAGTTACGATTATTTCTGCGGGTCCGGAAAGATCGGTTGAGGCAATAAGAACCGCTTTGGCGATGGGAGCAGACAAGGGGATACTGATAAAAGATCCGGCAGCAGAAAAATGTGATGGACTGGGCATTGCACGCATTCTTGCGGCAGCCCTGAAAAATATAAAGTTTGATCTTATTATTGCCGGCCAGCGAGCTGTTGATGATGATAATTTTCAAGTCGGCACGGCTGTAGCGGAATTTTTAAGTATCCCAAATATTTCTCTTGTTATAAAAGAAGAAATCGCTGACGGAAAAATCAGATGTTGCCGGACTGTCGAAGGAGGAACCGTAGTGCTTGAGGCTCCATTACCGGCTCTTTTTACAACGCAGAAAGGGCTGAACGAGCCGCGCTATGCTTCTCTTCCGGGAATCATGAAGGCAAAAAGAAAGCCCCTGGATATTAAGTCTCTTTCAGATATAGGGATTGATGCTTCAGAAATCGGTGAACCAAAGGCAAAGATTCTGGCGATGAAACTTCCTCCTGAGAGAGAGGGGGGAAGAATTATTAAAGGAGATTCTTCCCGGTCAATTGCTGCGGAACTTGTCAAAGTTCTTCATGAGGAAGCAAAGGTTTTATAAGGAGATGAATATGTCAAATGGAGTAATTGCAATAACCGAACAATCAGAAGGCCTTTTCCGAAAGGTTACCTACGAGGCTTTAAGTGAGGGTAAACGTATAGCTGAAAGCCTGGGTTGCGGCCTCACAGCCGTAGTGCTCGGATCAGGCATGGAAAATATCTCTAATGAACCTGGAAAATATGGAGCAGACAGAATAATTGTTGTCGATAACCAGGCTTTAAGTGAATATATGACCGATGCATATACTAATGTTGTCGCCGATATCGTAAACAAAGAAAATCCGTCTGTACTGATTCTGGGAGCATCTTCTCAAGGCAAAGACTTGTCGGCACGTCTATCCGCACGTCTTAATGCTCCGCTGGCAATGGATTGTGTAGATGTCCGTGTTGAGAATGGAAATATTATTGCTACACGCCCAATTTACGGGGGGAAAATCCTGGCTGATTTGGCACTGGAGGGAAAGCCGCAGATTGTTGCTGTTCGGCCGAATGCAATGAGCATTGTTGAATCTTCCGGAGCCGGAGAAATAGAGAAACTCGATATAGATGTGGGTAAAACCGATCTGATATTTGTTGAAAAGGAATTGGATACAGGCAAGGTTGAGCTTACAGAAGCGGATGTGGTTATATCAGGCGGCAGAGGAATGGGAGGACCTGATTTTTCTGTGATAGAAGAATTGGCGGAATTACTTGGCGGTGCTGTGGGTGCGTCGCGATCTGCAGTTGATGAGGGATGGCGAGCTGCTTCAGACCAAGTTGGACAGACAGGCAAGGTTGTTTCACCCAATCTTTATATTGCCTGTGGAATATCCGGGGCCATACAGCATCTCGCAGGCATGTCCACATCAAAAGCTATTGTTGCTGTAAACAAGGATGCTGAAGCGCCTATATTTTCAAAGGCTGATTACGGAATTGTCGGCGATTTATTTGAATATATCCCTTTAATTACAGAAGAGATAAAAAAAATAAAAAAATAAAAGTAGGGGCGGATCTTGTATTCGCCCTAATCAGGGCGATCACAAGGATCGCCCCTACCGTTACCTTTTTTCCCGTCGTGTTTTAAATGAAGCTGCATTTGGTAAGTTTAGGTTGCGCAAAAAATCTTATTGATAGCGAGGTTATGCTGGGACGTCTTGTTAACGCAGGTTGGGTAATTACAGATGATCCTGCTGAAGCAGAGATAATTATTGTTAATACCTGTAGCTTTATTGAACCGGCAGTCAATGAATCAATAGATACCATCCTTGAGCTGGTAAAGTTTAAGGAAACCGGAATCTGCCGACACCTTGTCGTTACAGGATGCCTTCCCGAACGTTTCAGAGAAGAAATAGTACATGCCCTGCCGGAGGTTGATATCTTCCTGGGTACAGGTGCTTTTGACAGAATTGTCCATGCAGTCAATGGTTCTTCAGATTTTTCAAAATGTCTTCTCCCTGATCCCAATTTATTGACAATGCAGGCTAAAGAAGCGCACAGGGTTCGAAGTTTATCCCATATTGCCTATATCAAAATTGCGGAAGGATGCAGCAGGCATTGTGCATATTGTATTATTCCCAGGCTGCGGGGGAAATACAGAAGCCGCAATCATGAAGATATTATCGCAGAAGCGCGTTCGCTTGTTCTGTCTGGCGTAAAAGAACTGATACTTGTTGCCCAGGATACAACGAGCTATGGTAAAGACCTAAATATGTCCGTTGATTTAAGCGGACTGCTTGAAAGTATTTCAGATATATCTGAGGATGTGTGGATAAGACTTATGTATGGGCATCCGGAAAGCATAGATGAATCAATTGTAAAAACTATTGCGACATACGATAATATTTGCACTTATTTTGACATTCCAGTACAGCATGTCAGTAATTCTGTTTTAAAAAGAATGTGTCGAAAATATACACGTGATGACTTATACAGGCTGTTTGAAAAGATCAGAGAGACAGCACCTGATTGTGCACTACGAACAACAGCTATAGTGGGTTTTCCTGGAGAAACAGACAAGGACTTTCAACAGTTGTTTGATTTTGCAGAAGATATTTGTTTCGATCATTTAGGTGTTTTTTTATATTCTGATTCCGAAGATCTGCAATCTCACAGACTTTCCCATCATGTTCCGAAGAACACAGCAAAGGAAAGACATGACCGACTAATGTCTCGCCAGGCAGATATATCTTTGAAAAATAACCAAAAATACATAGGAAGAGTTCTGAAAGTTTTGGTGGAAGAGAAATCAGAAGACAATCTATTTGTCGGCCGAACATATTTTCAGGCTCCGGAAGTAGATGGAATTACATATATTAATTCAAATCAGTTGCAGCCTGGCAGATTTGCCGGCATAAAGATTACAGACGCTTTTGAATATGATCTGGCTGGGAAAACAGTATGAGCGACCTGAAAAATAAAATACTTTCCATGATAAGTGAGGATCTTGAAGAAATTGAATATGCACTTAAAGAGAACTTAAATCCCTACCTTGATCTGGTTTCACAGGTAGCGAGTCATATATTGTTTTCAGGAGGCAAAAGATTGAGACCTTTGCTGATGATTCTTTCAGCAAGAATTTGTGGATATAAAGGAGAAATGGATAAAACGTATTCCACAATTTTTGAATACTTGCACGCTGCTACCTTACTGCATGATGATCTTGTTGATGGGGCAACTCTGCGGAGAGGGAAACCTGTGGCGCATTCAATATGGGGAAATCCTATAACAGTGCTGACAGGGGATTTTCTTCTAGGTCGTTCACTTTCAATCTCGGCTGAAACGGGGCTTCCCAAGGTAATTAAAATTATTGCAAAAATTACCGAGGACATGTCCCAGGGAGAAATCCACCAGTTAATTAGAATGGGAAATTTAGACCTGACTGAAGATGAGTATATGGAGATAATCCGGCGCAAGACCGCTGTACTCATGCAGGGAGCATGTTGGACAGGCGCCCTCATTGCAACTGCTTCGGAAAGGGAGGAAAAAGCCCTTTCAGAATACGGCTTTAATCTGGGGATTGCTTTTCAGATGGCGGATGATTTGCTTGACTATACATCGGATACAAGCATTCTTGGAAAGGAGATCGGAACAGACCTGAAAGAAGGAAAACTTACACTTCCTGTAATATATTCTTTAAAAAAAGTTAATTCTGAAGATAGGATTATTATGGAGAAAATAATTACTGATAAAAATTTTTCTTTTAATGATTTTAAAATATTGATAGGAGTATTAGAAAAATGCGGAGGGCTTGAATATACAAAAAGACTTGCATCGGAACATATTGAAAAGGCAAAAAAGTCTATTTTGTTCTTTAAACCTTCTGCAACAAAAGATTTACTTTTAAACATAGCTGATTATGCTCTGGTTCGTGAGGCTTAATTATATGTATTTTTCTTTATTGATTCGAAGATTGTTTTTTACGGTTTTTATACTTGCAGTTGCCGCA
>JAJSZW010000072.1:15462-18869 GCA_030262895.1 Deltaproteobacteria bacterium
CTGAGGAAAATGCTTCGGAAAAAATTATTGAGATAATAGGAACGGGCGCAATTCAAGGCGGTAATGTTGCAAAAGCGAGGGATCGGGCGATTAAAAACAGCCTGGTTTCTGCGGTTGAGTTCGCTGTTGCGGATTTTTTGCCCCTTGAGTCGATGATACAAAATTTTGAAATATTAAATGAAATTCTCTATGATAACTCTTCAGAATTTGTTGCAGACTACAAAGTCCTTACGGAATTAAAATCCGGAAGAACATACAGAGTACTTGTTCAGACGACGGTATCAATTGATGCAATCAAGGAAGAATTAATAAGCGTAAACATAAAGGTTTACAAAAAGAACTTGCCTAAAATTCTTTTTTTAATTGCAGAGCAAAATTTTAGCGACATCTCGCAACGTTACTGGTGGTCAAAAGATTTAACTTTTGTAAAAGGTTATACAGAGATTGCCATGACCGAGAAGATGTTAAAAAATGGGTTCTCTGTAATTGATCAAAAAAGTTTAGTAATAAATGAAGAATTTGAAACTTTAAAAGACAAAGCTGATCTCAGCAATCATGATGCTGTGAGCCTGGGAGCTATTTTGCAGGCAGATGTGGTAATAGCGGGAAATTCTAAAGCAGATATAGCTCCGAATACTATGGGAGAAAGTATAAAATCATTTAAGGCTATTGTGTCGGCCCGTGCATTGCGGACAGACACAGGAGAAGAAATTGCTTCTACCGTGCAGACAGCGGTCTCTGTTAATCAAGATGATATCGCAGGTGCAAGGAATGCTCTTTTTAATGCAGGATATCTTGCAGGCAGCGACCTGGCTTCACAGATAGTCAGGAAATGGCATGAAGAGGTTAAAAAGAGCATTACAACTCTTGTGATCATTGTTGAGGGGACTAGAGCTTTATCAAACTTTGTCATTTTTCGCGCTGAATTGAACGAAATACCTGGTGTTGATTCACTACAGACAAGCGAAATGAAAGCCGATGAGGCAACCATAGTTGTGGATTTTCAGGGAAACGCCAAAGAGCTTGCAGATGCCTTGATGTTGAAAACTTTTGAATCATTTGGTATTAATATACATGAAATCTCTCAGAGCCATTTAAGAGTCAGACTTGTTTCGAGCTAAAATAAATTGACTATAAACATTCCTAATATTTTAACTATCATTAGAATACTGCTAACCCCACTTTTTGTTATTTTTCTGCTGAAAAATTTATTTTCATTTGCTCTTTTGGTCTTTACCATAGCTGCTATAAGCGACGCTTTAGACGGGCTTTTTGCAAGATATTTTAACCAGCATACTGCCTTAGGAGCTTACCTTGATCCTATAGCAGATAAGCTCCTTTTAACTTCAGCTTTTGTAAGCCTGGCAATTCTTAAAATAGTACCTGGCTGGCTGACAGTTATTGTAATAAGTCGTGATATTTTGATATTATTAGGGGTTGTTATTTTTGCAATGACTAATATTGATTTTGAGGTAAAGCCTAGTATTGCCAGCAAATGTACTACCGTTGCCCAGCTTTCCACAGTCTTTTTAGCCCTCCTTAATCCAAAGCTCCCCGATTTTTATATGATTCAATGGTCATTATGCTGGCTCACGGCCGGGCTTACAATAATATCGGGCCTTCATTATATTTACATAGGTATGAATATTCTTCAGGATGCTTCGGGAAATAGTCAGGTGCAAAAATAATTGTAACCGTTCACGGTTTGAAACTTGAAATTGGAAAGTAGAAATTGGGAAGAACAGTACAAAAGCATGAAGGCCAAATTTCTAATCTCTATTTTCCGTGAACGCTTACAAATAATTCAAAAGACGAGGATCGGCATTTTAGAGGCTAATATGTCAAAAAAGATAAGAGTTCATGCAATAATAAGCGGCAGAGTCCAAGGAGTTTTTTTTAGAATGGAAACAAAACGTGCGGCAGATAGCTGCGAGGTTTTTGGATGGGTAAGAAACAGAAGAGATGGGACAGTTGAAGCCGTTTTTGAAGGTAATGAAGAAAATGTAAACTCAATTCTTGAATGGTGCAAGGACGGTCCGCGCCTTGCTGATGTTAAGAAAGTGGATGTGGAATTGGAAGACTATACAGGTGACTATTATGAGTTTGAACTCAGATACTAAGCGAACTCTAAGATAAAAGGCGGTTTATTTAACATCGGTAACTTAAACCTATGTTAAATAAACCGCCTTTAAATTCAGATTGAACCAAGGTAAGCAATTTAGGTTGAGCTATATGGCGGTTTTTAGTTTCTTGCCGGGTCGGAACTTAACAACATTGCATGCTTTGATTTTAATCGGTTCGCCTGTTTGAGGATTACGGCCTTTACGAGCTTTTCTGCGGACTTTTGAAAAAGTTCCGAATCCCACAAGCGTAACCTTACCCTCTTTTTTCTTTAGCGCCTTTGTTACACCATCCATGAAAGAGTTTAGTGCACCTGATGCTGCGACCTTGGAAATACCAGCATCTTTTGCCATTTTTTCTACTAATTCTGCTTTTGTCATAGTCATTCCCCTCTTTGTTATTGATTAATAAGGATAAAATCACTTCTTTTATCAGCTCCATATAGCATGCTTTTTTTAATGTCAACACAAATCAGCATCATATAAGACTTTTTCGATAATATTTAATGTTAACATGTTATATGGTTATATCTGCAACTATCCCTTTTTAAAAGTTCTATATTATATGAGCATGACAACAGAAATTTACAAACTTATTTTTAAATAATATGAAACCGGCTGAGCATGAGTTTTTTATGGTTAGAAAAGAGCGTTCACAAATTCTTTTGAATTAAAGTCTTGCAGGTCATCTATGTTTTCGCCAATACCAATATACTTCAGTTGAATCTTGAGAGTGTTGCAAATACTTACAACAATGCCTCCTTTTGCACTTCCATCAAGCTTTGTAAGTGCTATCCCTGTTACTCCAAGTGCATCATTAAACAGTTTTGCCTGTGACAAAGCATTTTGGCCTGTTGTTGCATCAAGAACTAAAAGGATTTCATGCGGTGCGCCTGCTAGCTTTTTCGATATGATTCGTTTAATCTTTTTAAGCTCCTCCATAAGATTTACCTTGGTATGAAGCCTTCCTGCAGTATCTACAAGAACGATATCCATATCTCTTGCAATAGCGGCTTCAATGCTGTCATAAGCTACAGAAGCAGGGTCAGCATTATCCTTGTGCTTTACTATTTGAGCACCTGCTCTGTCAGCCCATATCACAAGCTGCTCAATAGCCGCAGCCCTGAAGGTATCGGCAGCAGCTATCAATACTTTCTTTCCTTCTGAATTGAATTTTGCTGCAAGTTTCCCGATTGTGGTTGTTTTGCCGACACCATTTATACCAATTACCATTATTACTCTGGGTTTAGCAGAAGCAGCTTCAGGGATTTGCTTTGGTGTTTGTAA
>JAJSZW010000073.1 GCA_030262895.1 Deltaproteobacteria bacterium
GAGAAAGCTGGTTACCGCCGTGATGTGTCGAGCCGATGGGTAACCCATTATTGCAAAGGGCGCATACGAGTCAGCGTTTAAGCTTCGGTGGTAGTGGGAAGGCCTATCGTGGAAAGCCATGGTCGCCAACCGGACTCGGGAAATCCGACTGTCCGGGATGAAACGGGGGGCTTGCGGAAACGTGAGCTATGGTGGAACTATGAACCCGCCGCATATACCGAAAGGGTGCGGGTCGGAAACTCTCTGTCTGTAGGCTGTGCGCGTCGCACTTCTATACCGACCCGCATGCCGTGGAAGTTAATCTGCATTTTTTGGTTTGACACTATAAATTTTAATAGTTAAAATAAGATCTAAAGCAATGGAGGTCAATTATGATCAATTATACCGCCAAATATACAAAAATTGATTCAGGTTATATGGGGCAGCTGGTCGATTGGCCAGAAGTCATAACTGAAGGTAAAAACCTCGAAGAATGTCGAACTATGCTTAAGGACGCACTTCATGAAATGGTTCTTGCGTACAAGGATCTTGGTAAAAAAATTCCACTTGGAAATGCTTTAATTGAGCAGCTACCAGTTGAGGTCAAATATGTCAGTCAAACGGCGTGATCTTATTCGCTATTTTGAAAAAAACAAGTATTATTTGCTCAGAGAAGGAAGCAACCATTCTATTTATTGCAATGGTTCCAAAGCCATACCAGTAAAAAGACATAGACAGTGACAGAATAACAGCAAATCAGCTTTGTAAGCAAGCTGGATTAAAACCCAAATTTTGAATTGATTATCAATCCTTCTGGAGGAGTATGGTCATTATGTTGCGAGTTTTAGGTTTTAAATAGCAGGAGCTGGTGTCAAATCTTGACGGGTCGTTGCCCAAAAGCAATTGTGAGGTACCAGCTTCCGCTCCCGCTTCTCGATGACTTTGCGCTTTTCACGAAACTAAAAACAGAAAACGCCTCCAAGGAAATAGTGCCCCCTGGAGGCTTTATATTGATACTTTCTGACGAGTGAATTTCATAGCTTGTTCCAAAAGATATAGGTATAGATAAATAATGATGTCATCAATACAAGATTCTTCTGGAATGTCAATACTGGAAAATTGGGGGTATAATATGGGGATAATCCCCCTATTATGAGATGGATAGAAGGTAGGTTCTGAGGTTTATTTTCTTGTTCTTTATGCCGAGCTTTTCCCTGATATTGCTCCTGTGAAAATCGATTGTACTTGTGGCCAGATTAAGAAATTGCGCTATCTCTTTTGAGGTCTTACCGTGTTTGACAAGATCTATTATCTGAATTTCCGCGGGAGTGAGCTTAAAATTTATTTTGAAAATTCGCGCACCAAAGGCGCAACAATCTCATTCAAATTTGATTCAATGATATTTATACTGGCCTTTTGTTTGCTATCCAATCCACTTTTGTTTAATCTTTCCAAAAAAGGCACAATCAGTTCCTTTGCATTCAGCAATACCGTCTCTTCAAGCTTTGTTTTGGCTTCGATTCTTTGTTGCATCAAAACATTGAGCGCTGTGTTTATTCCCTCAAGTTTACAGGCTTGCAACTCTAATTCCGCCCTTGTTTTCTTTTGGGATTTCACAGCCTTCTTGAGATCGGATATTGCCGCTTGTAGTTCTTTTTTGGTTTTTGAAAGCTCTATTGTTCGTTCATGAAGACGATTTTCTAACTTGCAGTACTCCTTTTGCAGATCTTCTACCTCTTTTCTGCCTTTAATCTCTCGAACACATACAACGACACCTGTCAGGGTTGCGTTTTGACCAAAAACAGGAAAAACGCTGACCTCCCGCCATCCTTCCGCTCCATCCACCTCAACCACGGACACGATTTCGTGCTGAACACTATGGTTCTTGAGAGATTTTTCCGCGGGGCAAAACTCACAACAATTACTTTTTCCATGGTAGGCTTCGTAACATTTTCTACCTATGACAGGGAGGGCATGGGAGTACCATTTTTCAACTGTTTTGTTAACCAGCAGTATGTTTAAATCGCCGTCAAGCACAGATATACCATAATAAATCGCATCAAAGGCACTGTTCAAGTGTTTTCCTCTTTCATGTTTCATGAGCACTTCCTTCGACCCGTGCAAATATTATGCTGGATAAATTCTAAATACATAATCGGATCTTTTTTATGTCAAAATTGTACTTTACACGGCTGTAAGCTGCGCTTTTTGAAACGGTCAGGATTATAAGGACTTGCGGGACGTACATCAGTTTATAAGTTGATGTGGTAATTGAACTGAAGAACGTACGGGGTCTTTCCTGATTGAGTAAACAGCGCCAGGGCGGGCTTTTAGTGATTTTTATTGAGATAGTATGCTTCCATAATTTTCTTCACATAATTCTCTGTTTCTTTTATGGGAGGGATTTTCTTGTAACGTTCAACTTTAGTTGGGCCTGCATTATAAGCAGCCAGTGCAAGAGGCAGCTTACCTTCAAAACGGGTCATTAATTGTTTTAAATAAAATGTGCCTCCCAGAATATTCTCCCGTGGATTAAATGGATTGGTGATTTTGAGAGCCTCAAAATTTTCGGGCATGATTTGCATAAGGCCCATTGCTCCTGCTTTTGAAACAGCTTTAGGATTAAAATTCGACTCAACTTTTATGAGAGCTTTCAGCAGGGGGAAAGAAACGCCGTATCTTATTGATGCTTCAGATATGAAATGGTCATACTTGCTTGTTGAATATTTGTTTGAGACCTTTGAAGGGTTTTCACTTAGATAGAATTTATAATCTGATGATGTCGGCACATTGGTAAAATGAAGTACTCCATCACTGTCAATATACGTGTATATGTCAGCATGGCCGCATAATACACTGGTAAATATAAAAAGTGCTACGCAGAATATTGTTATAAAGAAATATTTAATGCAACTGATGAACATTTCAAACAATTACCACTTTTTGTACTGCCCTGACGATTTCTTCAGGATCATCCATGATTTGCAGGATATCAAGATCATTATCAGATATCTTATGATGTTCAAGCAAGGTAGCCTTGATCCATTCCAACAGTCCTGACCAGTACTCAGATCCCACCAGTATAACAGGGAAGGGTTTAATGCGGTGTGTTTGAATAAGTGTAACAGCTTCAAAGAGTTCGTCCAGGGTGCCGAAACCGCCCGGCATAATAATATATGCAGTGGCATATTTCACAAACATAACCTTGCGGATGAAGAAATATTTGAACTCGAGCTTGATATTTGAATAGTCATTTGGTTTTTGCTCAAACGGAAGGACAATGTTCATTCCAACAGAGGTGCCTCCTGCTTTTAGAGCCCCTTTGTTTCCCGCTTCCATGACGCCTCCCCCTCCGCCGGTTATTACAGCAAAATTGCTTTTGACAAAAAGAGCCGCTATTTCTTCGGTTTTCTTATAGATTGGATCATCTTCTTTAATCCTGGCTGAACCGAAAATAGTTACTGCAGGGCCAATATCGTGAAGCCTCTCAATGCCTTCAACGAATTCTCCCATAATTTTAAACAGACGCCATGCTTCACCTATTTTAAAATCGTCAATTATAAATTGTTTTTCCATTCAACTCCCGTATAAAGATTTATCGTAACCGTTCAATCTTCATCGCCCTCTAACCGTGAACCGTGGAACTTTGAACCTTAAGTAGTTATATAGACTTTCAGATAATTCATTTCACAAGGCTATAAGGAGAAAGGCGTATTAGTTATACGTCGACGACTGATAACGCAGTGAAATTATTTATCTGAAAGTCTATAGTTTATCCTTATCAGCATCCAGCCGATACCTATATCCCTCACGCCTTACCATTAAATCCAATTATGACTTCACCTTTGTCCACAATAATAGGGACTTTGCGTCTCCCATCGGTATATTTCAACATAGTATCAAGCTTGCCGGCATCAGACAGCACATCAATATATTTCACATCTTTACCGTTTTTTATATAGGCCTCACGAGCCGCTGTGGTAAAAGGTCAGGTATTCTTTCCAAAAATCAATACTTTTTCTTCCATTACCAATTCTCCCCTGAAAAACAAGTGTTACAGTAAGCGTTCACAAAAAAACCTGAACCCGTGAACTCTTACGTATTACCTGAAATGTTAAGCTTAATAATCGCATTGTATGCATTCCGTAAGAAGGTTTTTAAGCTTCTTATGAAGAACCGAGTATGAATAGCAAGTTTTGGCTATTTTATAGTTGTGATCAACCATTTTTTTCCGAAGCTTTTCGTCTTCAAGAACTTTTTTGACATGCTTTGTCGACTCATCCGTTATATATCCATTAATTTCAATTACAGAAAATCCCTTTGGCCTAATATCCATTGAGTAAATCGAATAAGCATTAACCATTATTGGTTTTCGGAAATATATTGCTTCAAGAAAAGCATTGCCAAAACCTTCAAAGTCTGAAGGATAGGTAACAAGATCTGCATGAGGGTAAATGTCATTCAGAGTATATATTTTTTTTCCTGATTCTGTGAACCCTCTTTTTTCATTAATGATATCTGAAACAAAAATTGTATCAACGCCCAGCATATCAGCATATTCTCTTACTCTGCATTCGTAACCATAACCTTCATCACCTGAAGCATGTGAAATAACGAGTTTGGCTTTCTTCCCCAATCTGTTGATAAGCTCTATTGCAAGCTCAATTCTTTTGCGCTTAACAACTCTGGTGGGCTGGAGAATTAATAACTGATCGTCTTCGACTCCAAGGGCCTTTCTCACGTCACATGCATAATCATCAATTGGTTCAGGCGGATTATCGAAGTCCATGACATTAGGGATGATGGTTGGAGAAATACCAGTTCTAAGACTTAACTGGTTATTAGCAGAAGAGTTGATTACCACGTGCTGAATTTGCGGCAGATGAGGAGGAAAGGCCATATTAAGATATTCCCATACAGCGTTCCTCATAAAAGCCTGTCGTTCCCAGAAGAAATCGTGATGATGGGCAATTGTCGGGATGGCGGTTTCAGATATTAACTCTGCAATAGCTATGCCGAGAGGTATATTAAGCGGTATTGTCAGGCAATTTTCAGCTACCAGAACATCAATTTTGAACTGCCGGATGAAGTTATAAAGATGTTTCTTTAATCTCAGTCTGAGTTCATGGATTTTCCGTGATATATTGTCGCTTCGTTTTTCCAATCTAAAGCAGTTTTGATGGATTTCCCGTATGTCGGGATGCTTAAAGTGAGCTTCATCAACTATGTATGAACGCTCTGGTGCACAATCGCACTCACCGGCAAAATAAAAACATGTAAATCCTTCTTTTTCAAAAAAGTGAGCCCATTTTGATGTTTCAAGGGAAACACCGTCTGTCCCGGCAAGACGTGTTGAAATAAATCCAACATGTCGCGGTCTGTTAGCGAATAAACGGCAAGAATTTTCTTCTTCAAATTTAATTTCATCATTTACTATATTCATATATCTCCTGATATCGAAAACAATCTACAGTATGATCATTTACCATTCCTGTTGCCTGCATAAACGCATAACATATTACCGGGCCTGCGAATTTAAACCCCCTTTTTTTTAAATCAACGCTCATAGCTATTGATTCTTTTGTTTTTGAAGGAATTTCGTTTTGATTTTTCCAAGCGTTCTTTATTGGTTTGCCTCCAGTGAACTGCCGGATATATGCATCAAAACTTCCGAATTTCCTTTGAATGTTAAGGAATGCTCCGGCGTTTTGAATGGCAGCTTCTATCTTAAGTCTGTTTCGGATAATTCCTTTGTTGGATAAAAGCTTTTCTATTATAGCTGAGTCGAATTTTGCAATAATTTCCGGGTCAAAATTATTAAAAGCTTTTCTGTAGTTGTGGCGTTTTTTTAAAATGGTAAGCCAGCTTAAACCTGCCTGCGCTCCTTCCAGGATAAGTAACTCAAACAACTTTCTATCATCATGCAAAGGAATTCCCCATTCATTATCATGGTACTTTATATAAAGGGGATCACTCCCTGCCCACTCACATCTTGTCTTCATAATTACCAGAATCCGTCAAGGCCCCTTAATCCGTTCATATAAAGACGCCCGCTTGCTTCAAACATAGAGTAACTTGTGAGTAAAATGGGCATGTCATAGGAACCTGCAAGTTCTATAATGTTTTCATTTGGTTTCTTTCCTCTTACAAAAACAACTGCAACAATTCCGGCAACTTTAGCTGTCTGTATAACCTGCTCAGTGGTTATGCCGGTAAGCAAAACCGAGCCTTCCGCCAATGAGGACAAAATATCATCCATCAGATCCGATCCTCCACCAGCTACTATTGTTTTATCGAGCTGATCATCTCCAAAAAGCACAGTCGCCTTTAATATATCTCTAATTTCAGATATTTTCATATAAAATATTAGCCAGTATTAGGTAACAGGTTCGTAACAAGTTGAAAGAATTCCAGTAGTATTTATTTAAATAATATTTCATAATAGTCGCACAATGTCAACGATATCGTCGGGCAGATATATACTCAGGTGGATAGGCTGAAGTCCGAAGGCTGAAGCCAGAAGCTTCCTGCCAGCCTTCCACCTGAGTAGTTGCAATATATTTAGTGGCTGGACGAAAACCTATGCTACATGATTTGTTGGGTTTCGCTCACTGAAACCATATTTTGGTAATTGCTTGATATTCGTAGGTTGGGTTGAGGTACGAAACCCAACATAACTGATTACGCTCAACCCAACCTACCAAAAACCGGATTTTTCGTTCAGACACTAGTTATATGATTTTGGATGCTTGACTGAAAAAAAACGTTGGATTATATAGGACAGGGATCGGAGAACATTATTCTTTGTTCAAAACAAATGGAAATTCGGGTTGGGAGAATTGGTATGAAAAGTTATAAGCTCAGGGCAGTTGAGACGGCAGAATATTTGAAAGCTCACATTAACAAGTCCCCTGAAATAGGCATTCTCACAGGGACAGGCCTTGGCAATAGTTTGGGCTCAATAGATGTTGATGTATCGTTCAATTACAAGGATATCCCCCATTTCCCTGTTTCGACAGTTCAGGCACATCTTGGGAAGCTTCTTTTTGGCGGCTTGAATGGAAAACCTGTTATTGCCATGCAGGGCCGGTTTCATCTTTATGAGGGCTACTCTCCGGCAGATGTTACTTTTCCAATAAGAGTCATGCAGGAGCTTGGTGTTAAGATCTTAATTCTTTCCAATGCAGCCGGAGGACTCAATCCTGACTTTAAAGCCGGGGACATAATGATTGTCAAAGACCATATTAATCTTACCGGCTCAAATCCTCTTATCGGGCCCAATGAAGACAGTTGGGGTATTAGATTTCCCGACATGAGCAGAGCATATGATGAAAAGCTTGCTTTGCTATCTGAAGATGCCGGGGCCAAAGCAGGTATAAGAATGCAGAAAGGTGTATATGCAGGCTTAAAGGGGCCGTCTCTTGAAACTCCGGCTGAAGTGCGTTTTTTAAAGACCATAGGTGCGGAAGCCGTTGGTTTCTCAACAGTTCAGGAAGTCATTTCGGCCGTGCATGGAGGAATGAGGGTGCTATGCCTGTCGACGATTACCAACATTAATGATCCTGACGAACCTGTTCCTGCAACGATTGAAGAAGTTATCAGTGTGGCGGAGAAAGCTGCTCCTAAGCTTGAAACGATAATTAATGATATTGTATAGTCTATAGGCGGGATATAGTTTTGATCAAACGTTAACTGCAAACTGTTAACCGTGAACGGTTACGTCTGATATTTATTGCGTTGCTTGGAAAGGTGATAAGTTGCTATGAATTCATCTGATATGCTGGTTTTAAATGGAACATTGCTGACTATGGATTCAAGGGGCACACAGTTCAAAAACGGTGCTGTTGCCATAGATGGTGAAAAAATTGTTGCATTAGGGTCTGCTGATGATTTTTCATCATGGAATGCATCACGTATTATAGATGCCCGTGGAGGCATAATTATGCCGGGGCTTGTTAATGCTCATACTCATGCAGCAATGACATGTTTCAGGGGCCTTGCAGATGATCTTCCATTGATGACCTGGCTGAATGATTATATATTTCCAGCAGAGGCAAAGCTTGATTATGAAAAAGTTTATTGTGGAACTCTTCTTGCCTGTGCTGAGATGATCATTTCCGGGACTACCTGTTTTTGTGATATGTATCTTTTTGAAGATGCTGTAGCCTGTGCGGCAAAACATGCCGGGATGCGGGCGGTGGTGGGCGAAGTACTATACGACTTCCCTTCACCCAATTACGGTCCAATAGAGCAGGGTTTTGCATATGCGGAAATGCTTATAGAAAAATGGAAGAATGACCCTCTGATAACTATTGCTGTTGAACCTCACTCTCCTTACCTTTGCGCGCCGGATCTTCTTAAAAGAGCTTCTTTTCTTGCGAAAAAGAATAATATTCCACTTGTTATTCATGTCTCGGAAACTGAATACGAAGTCCAAACAAGCAAAGAAAAGCATGGCGTTACACCCGTCGGATTCCTTGCAGATCTTGATGTGTTGTCGCCGAATCTTCTTGCCTGCCATTGTGTTGCGCTGACAGATGAAGATATTTCTCTTTTGCAGCGTTTTGATGTTAAAGTTTCCCATAATCCTGAAAGCAACATGAAACTTGCATCAGGCATTGCTCCGATACCAGAGCTTTTAAAAGCGGGAGTTTGTGTCGGGCTGGGAACAGATGGATGTGCAAGCAATAATAATCTGGATATCTTCCTGGAGATGGATACCGCTGCCAAGCTGCACAAGGTAAATACTTTTGACCCGACTGTTATGGATGCATATACTGTGCTTAAAATGTGTACTATTGACGGGGCAAGGTCACTTGGGCTTGATGATATAACCGGCTCTCTTGAGCCAGGGAAAAGGGCGGATATTATAATTATTGATACACATAAGCCCCATCTCACGCCGATGTATAACCCGATTTCTCATCTTGTTTATGCAGTAAAAGGGAGTGATGTCACAACCTCTATTATAAACGGAAAAATAGTCATGGAAGACGGTAGGCTTTTAACTTTGAAACTCGAAGATATAATCGAGGAGATTAAGATTATTGCAGATGAAATAAGAGGCCCGAAACTTGAGTAAAAGATTAGTAACCGTGAACCCAACAACTTGAGTAGTTACCATGAGTTTTGATATAATAATACACAATGGTACAATAGTTACGGTAAACCCTGATTTTGATATTATTAAAGATGGCATTGTATGTATAAAAAAGGGGCGGCTGGAACGTATGGAACCCAGGAGCGCCGGCTCACTGATTCCAGAGGCAAATGAAATAATAGATGCTAAAGGCGGGATTATAATGCCCGGCCTTGTAAACACACATACCCATCTTCCGATGTCTATATTCAAGGGACTTGCTGATGATCTGCCCTTAATGACCTGGCTGAATGAACATATTTTTCCTGCCGAGGCAAAACATATTAAAGCCGAGACTGTCAGGCTCGGGTCTTTTTTATCATGTGCGGAGATGATACTGTCCGGTACAACTACGTGCTGTGACGGGTATTTTTTCGAAGATGAAGTTGCAAAGGCGGTTTTTGATTCCGGCATGAGAGCGATACTCGGGCAGGGTGTTATAGACTTTCCTGCCCCGGGAGTGCCGGAACCGTCAGATAATGTTAATAAAGCGGTCAGATTTACTGATAAATGGTATAATAAATCATTGATGATAACCCCCTCAATATTTTGTCATTCACCATATACCTGTTCTGAAGAAACTTTGAAAAAAGCAAAACATGCTGCATTGTCAAAAAATCTGCTCTTTCAGATTCACATAGCGGAAACAAAAGACGAGAGGGATCGGATTCTGTCTGAGAAAAATTCTTCTCCAATCAAGTACCTCGATAATATTGGAATACTGGATAATAACACTCTGCTTGTTCATTCAATATGGGTGGATGATGATGATATTGATATAATTGCAAATAGCGGTGCCAAAGTTTCGGTTTGCACAGAAAGTGAAATGAAGCTGGCTTCCGGCATTGCTCCGGTTATTAAATTTTTAAAGGCAGGAATAAAAGTCGGACTTGGTACGGACGGGAGTGCGAGCAATAACGACCTTGATCTCTTCAATGAGATGGATGTCACTGCGAAACTCCACAAGGTTAATATCCTTGATCCGACAGTCATGGATGCAAAGACAGTCTTTAAACTGGCGACAATTGATGGGGCCGGGGCACTTGGTCTTGATAATGAAATAGGCTCTCTGGAAACCGGCAAACAGGCAGACATTATTATTATCGATGTCAATAAACCTCACCTTGTCCCAATGTACAACCCGGTGTCACATATTGTGTATTCCGCACGTGGCTCGGATGTTCAGGACGTTATTATTGCCGGAAAGGTCATAGTCAGGGATCAGAAGCTCCTTAGTTTTGATCTTGAAGATGTCCTTGAAAGAGCCTCACTAACAGGTGAGACAATTAAGGGCTATAAGGAGGAAATAGTATCATGATTGAATCCTATGCATTTGGTTCCATTGTAGTTGATGGAAGAAAGTTTACATCTGATTTAGTTATCTACCCCGATGGACATATAGATGCTTTTTGGTGGCGAAAGGCCGGCCATAGACTTGCAAGCGATGATATCCATAAACTTATAAATTCAAAGCCGGAAGTCATTATTGCCGGCACAGGCTCAAGCGGTCTCATGAAACCCGAGAAAGAGCTTGAAAAATTACTTCAGCAAAGGGGCATAGAGTTTATTTCAACACTAAGCAGAAAAGCAGTAAAAATTTATAATGACCTGTCATCAAAAAAAAATGTTGGAGCATGTTTTCATTTAACATGCTGATTTGGTAAGAGGTATTTTTATGAAAATCAAGATAGATAAGGTTGATAAAAAAGAAATAGAAGAAAAAGGTATTTTAGAATGGCCGATATGGGAAAAAGAAATTTCCAGATTTGACTGGCATTATGACAGCATTGAGGAATGCTATCTTCTGGAAGGAGAAGTTGTTGTTGAAACAGAAGAAGGAGAAAAAGTTGAATTTGGAAAAGGTGATTTTGTTACTTTTCCGGAAGGCTTATCATGCATCTGGGATATTAAAAAGCCGGTGAGAAAGCATTATAATTTCAAGTAAAAAGTATATCTTGCTATCATTACAACGTATAATAATCTTTTTAATATTGATAATTTTGCAAACGTTCTCGGCGAAGTAAAGCGTTAACCAGTCTCAATCTGGTAAAAATTGAAGCTGTTTGAGTAATGCGCCGAAGCAGGAGAGATATTCTAATGGCTCGACTCACCTATGAAGAACTGGAGAAAAGAGTTAAGGAATTAGATGCTGAATCCATAAAGCTTAAACAGAATGATAAGGGAATAAACTTCGAGGCAATATTTCGGTTTATACCTTTAGCTGGATTTGTTTGGCGAAAGATGGGGGACGATTTCGTTCTGGTTGATTTTAATGATGCAGCCGGGGTTTTCTATCATGGCAGGGTAGCCAAATTTATTGGGAACAAAGCCAGAGAAATATACAGTGACATGCCTGAGATACTGAGGAATTTATCACGGTGTTTTTCCGAGAAAAAAACGATAAGGCACGAACTTCAATGTCTCTTCAGAACTACAGGTGAAAGCAGGTATCTTGTTGCCTGGTATGCTTTTATTCCTCCCGATATTGTTTTGGTCCATACTGAAGATGTTACCGATCGCAAGTTTGCGGAGAATGCCTTACAGGAGAGCGAAGAGAAATATCGTGTACTGTTTGAGACAGCCCAGGATGCTATATTTGTAACTGATGATAGAGGGAGGTTTGTGGATGTCAATCATGCTGCTTGTGAATCACTAGGCTATACCAGGGAGGAGTTATTGCAACTTAGCAATAGGGAGATTGATGATGATTCTATAGGATATGAGGCATTCCTGAAAGTTCGTGATGGAAAGGTGGATAAAATAACATTTCAGGTGAATCAGAGAAAAAAAGACGGGACACTTCTACCTGTGGAAATTTCCGGGGCTTTAATCCCGACCAAAGGGCAACGCATGTCTTTAGCATTTGTTAGAGACATTACCGAGCGAAAGCGTTTTGAAGCTCAGCTCCAGAGAGCTCAGAAAATGGAGGCCATAGGGACCTTAGCTGGCGGTATCGCCCATGACTTTAACAACCTGCTTATGACTATTCAGGGCAATGTTTCATTAATGGGAATGGATATCCATCCATCCCACTCATATTATGAAAAAATAATGAGTATTGAGAAGCAGATTAAAAGCGGATCCAAACTGACTTCTCAGCTTTTAGGATATGCAAGAAAGGGTAAATATATTGTTGAGCCTATTAACATTAATCAATTAATTGAAGAAACTCTTGATACTTTTGGCAGGACAAGGAGAGAAATCAGTATTCATAAAGAGCTTGAGGGAAAGCTGTTTGCAGTTGAGGCTGATAAAGGCCAAATCGAACAGGTTCTGCTGAATCTGTACATAAATGCTGCTGATGCCATGCCCGGCGGTGGGGTTCTGAAGTTAAAAACAGAGAATACGACCAACAGAGACATAAAAGACAGGCTGTATAATCCAAAACCCGGCAATTATATTGTATTAAGTGTAATCGACAATGGTATAGGAATGGATGAAGGAACAATTAAGCAAGTTTTTGACCCGTTCTTTACAACAAAGACTATGGGGCGGGGCACAGGTCTAGGACTTGCTTCTGTTTACGGTATTATAAAGGCTCATGCGGGTTATATTGATGTGGAATCCAGAAAAGGAAAGGGTACAACATTTACTATTTATTTACCTGCATCGGAAAGACAGGTTGAAAATCTTTCCACAATTGTTAGAAAGCTCTCTAAAGCAACCGGGACAGTTCTTCTGGTGGACGATGAAAAAGATATGATAGAGGTTAGCAAGCAGTTGCTTGAAGTAATGGGATTTAAGGTTCTAACTGCAGGCAATGGTGAGGATGCAATAAAAATTTATAAAGAAAATCAAAGCAATATAGATATAGTTCTTCTGGACATGATTATGCCTGGGATCGGCGGAGGTGAAGCCTATGACCTCATAAAGGAAATCAATCCAGAGGCAAAGGTTCTTCTGTTAAGCGGATACAGCATAGACGGCCAGGCTTCTGAGATATTAAAGCGGGGATGTAACGGTTTTATTCAGAAACCATTCAATATGGTAGAACTGTCAAACAAAATTGATAAGATTCTGCAAGACAGCAGGACAAATAGAATCGGCTTTAAAAAATGAAAATTGAGAATAAAAGCATGAGGCCAATATGGCTGGATAAGGATTCGAGAATTGTTAAGGTAATCGATCAGCGTCTTCTTCCCCATGAATTTGTAATTTCCGATTTGAGGAGCGTTGATGATGTTATAAATGCCATAAAAGAAATGTTTGTCAGGGGCGCACCCCTTGTAGGTGTTGCCGGAGCTTATGGTGTTTACCTTGCGGTTATAAATTTTGATGAAAAAACAGGTTTTGATGATTTCCTTATTAATGAATGCAACAGACTAAAAGCCGCAAGACCAACTGCAGTTAACCTTTCCTGGGGTGTGGACAGGGTTATGTATGAATTGTTAAAAATAACAAGTCAACCGGCAAGGATAGACAGGGCAAGGGATGAAGCTGCAAATATCGCTGATGAGGAGGCAGAAAACTGCAGAAGGATTGGTGAAAACGGTTTGCCGCTGATTGACGAGATTTGGATAAAAAAAGGAGGCGAAACAGTTAACATTCTTACCCATTGCAATGCAGGGTGGCTTGCCTGCGTAGAATATGGAACAGCAACTGCCCCGATATATGCTGCATATGAAAATGATATAGATATACATGTCTGGGTGGACGAAACAAGGCCACTCAACCAGGGGGCCAGGCTAACCGCCTGGGAGCTGGGTAAACATGGTGTCAAGCACACTGTCATAACAGATAATGCCGGAGGTCACCTGATGCAGCATGGAATGGTGGATATGGTTATTGTTGGTACAGACAGAACCACCTGTACAGGCGATGTCGCTAACAAGATAGGGACTTATCTTAAAGCACTTGCGGCAAGAGATAACAACATACCCTTTTATGTCGCTCTTCCATCCAGTACTTTTGACTGGGAACTTGATGATGGTATAAGGGGGATACCCATTGAAGAGAGAGATCCTGATGAAGTTAGATATGTGCAAGGTTTAGATCATGGCTCAATAAGGAGTGTTCTGATTCCTCCGGCAAGCAGCCCTGCAGCTAACTTTGCATTTGACGTAACCCCTGCAAGGCTCGTTACCGGTTTTATAACTGAAAGAGGTATTTGCAGGGCAACAAAGCAGGATATAAAGAGGTTGTTTCCTGAAAAAATGATACAATAAATAAGTCTGTTTCAAAACGTTTTATCCTAAAAAACCTTGATTTTTTTTATATAATTTTTTATATCGCTTTATGCTTACTGAACTTGAAAAAAAGATAATTTCATTAATACAGGGAGATATTGCCATTACGCAGCGCCCATATCTTGAAATCGCAGAGAAGCTGGGGATTCCCGAAGAAGCCCTTCTGGATACTTTAAAAGATCTTTGCAAAAGAGGTGTAATGAGACGTTTTGGCGCAACAATCCGGCACCAGAAGTCAGGCTTTAAAGCTAACGCAATGACTGCGTGGAAGGTTGACGAAGACCGCATTGATGAGGTGGGTAAAAAGATGGCTTCTTTTAAAGAAGTCTCACATTGTTACAGACGCAATCCTTCGGCTGAATGGCCTTATAATTTATATACCATGATTCATGCCAGGGATGAAGAATCATGTCGTGAAACGGCCCGTAAAATGTCTGAAGCAGCTTCCGTGGATACATACAAGCTTCTTTTCAGCCGCAGGGAATTGAAGAAAACATCAATGAAATACTTCCCAACATCCTGAGGATTAATTTTTCACCTAAGTGAAATACGATACTCCAAATATTCTTTTGGTAAATCCCTGGATTCATGATTTTGCGGCATATGATTTCTGGGCTAAACCTCTTGGGCTTCTCAGCCTTGCATCAATACTCAGGCAGCATGGATTTTCAATAACATATATAGACTGCCTTGATCGATTTCATCCAAAAGCACCTCACATTGACCCCCATACAAGAAACGGAAGGGGCCCATTTTTAAAAACAACGATTCCAAAACCCAAAGGTCTTGAACATATTCCCCGGAACTTTTCCAGATACGGAATTATGCTGGAATGGTTCAGGGAGGAACTTGAACTCATACCAAAACCAGACCTTGTCCTTGTCACTTCTTTTATGACTTACTGGTATCCCGGCGTAAAGGAAACCATAAGAATTATAAAAGAAACTTATTCAGACATTATCGTTATTCTTGGCGGTATATATGCCGGCCTTTGCAATGAGCATGCTGTATCGCATTCAGGTGCAGACATTGTTCCGGCCGGTCCCGGCGAGAAATATATCTTAAAGCTTGCGGAGAATTATACAGGTTTTTCTGTGAGTCCGAAGTTTGATCCGGATGATCTTGACACCTTTCCATATCCTGCATTTGACCTGCAGAGAAAAATTTCATATATTCCGATTCTTACATCTAAGGGATGCCCGTTTTCCTGTTCGTATTGCGCTTCGCATTTTTTAAATCCAAAAAGAATGCTGCGCAGTCCGCTTTCTCTTATTGAGGAGATAAAGTACTGGCATTTTAAATATGGTGTAAAAAATTTTGTATTTTATGATGACGCTCTTCTTGTTGATGCGGAAAGACACGCTGTTGTATTATTTGAAGGTTTGATTAAAGAGAATCTTAATGTTTGCTTTCATACGCCAAACGCTGTTCATATTCGTGAGATTTCAGAGAAGACAGCCGACTTGATGTTCAGGGCTGGTTTCAAAACCATTCGGCTTGGTCTGGAAACATCTGCATTTGAAAATAGAAAAGAACTTGACAGCAAAGTGACAGCAAATGAATTTAAACAAGCTGTTGCCTGCCTGAATAAAGCTGGTTTTCAAAAGAATCAGGTGGGAGCGTATCTGCTGACAGGTCTGCCGGGGCAGACAATAAGTTCGGTAGAAGAGTCTATAAGAGAGGTAAAAAGAAATGGTATAACACCTGTGCTTGCACATTATTCCCCGGTACCCCATACTGCTTTATGGGACAGGGCTGTTGCTTCTTCCAGTTATGATCTTGAAGCTGACCCTGTGTTTACGAATAATGCGATATTTCCTTGCTGGTTTGAAGACTTTTCGTGGGAGAAAATATCATATCTGAAAAACCTTGCATCAAATTAGTATAAGTTTAAAAAAGGAGAAGTGAAACGTGCTATCATTAAAGTCAATTGACCTGAAGAAAGTAAAAACAGAAACTCTAATTATACCTGTCTGCGAGGACAGAGATATACATGATGACAAAACAGTATCTTCGCTGATTACAAAAGCGAAAAAGCTCAAGGAGTTCAAAGGGGACATGGGCGAGGAAGTTATTTTTTACACTCCGCCGGAGATTAAAGCGGACAGAGTGATTTTTATGGGGCTTGGCAAGCTGGAAAAATTAAATGCGGAATCTTTGCGCGCTTTTGCAGGCAAGGCAGTAAAAAAATGTATTAATATGAAGCTTACTGAAGTGCTGATTGGTTGCCCTTCGGCAAAGAAGATCAAAATGGAGATGCCGTTACCTCTTGAGGCTGTAATTGAAGGAGCTTACCTTGGGAATCATCTCTTTGATAAATATAAGGGGGAGAAAAAACATAGTTCGCTTAAGAGGATTTCTTTTCTGGTTACACCTGCTGTGGCTAAAAGTTCCGGCAAAATATTGAAGAGCATCATCACTGTTTGCGAAGGTACTATTTTCGCCAGGGATCTGATTAATACACCTTCTAACGATAAAAAACCCGAACAACTTACAACAATAATTGCAGACATGGCTGTAAAAGAAAATTTAAAAGTAAAAATATTTGATGAAAAAGAACTGGAAAGGAAGAAGTTCGGAGCAATACTGTCGGTAGCTGCAGGCAGTAGGAGCGAGCCGAGAATGATTGTTCTTGAATATAATCCAAAAGGCGCAAAAAAGACTGTTGCCCTTGTTGGCAAAGGCGTTACGTTTGACTCAGGGGGTATAAATATAAAACCGACAACTGGTCTTGATGGCATGAAGAGTGATATGTCAGGGGCCGCTGCAGTGTCAGCGACTCTTATTACCTTGGCCAAACTAAAGCCTAAAACTAAAGTAATTGGAGTTATTCCTGTGGTTGAAAATATGCCGTCAGGTAATGCTTCACGTCCGGGAGACATAGTAAAAAGTTATTCCGGCAAAACAGTGGAGATATTAAATACAGATGCTGAAGGCAGACTGATATTGATTGATGCGATTTCTTATACACTTAAGAAATATAAACCCGATACTCTTATAGATATTGCAACGCTGACAGGGTCATGTGTGGTTGCTTTGGGCGAGAAGATAGCAGGGGTATTTTCATCTGACGATGAATTAGCTCAATCTATTATCAGCTCAGGTGAAAAGACCTATGAGCGATGCTGGCATATGCCTCTGCCGGATGATTATAAAGAAGATCTTAAAAGCGATTTTGCTGATATTGTAAATATAAGCAATTCACGATGGGGCGGTTCAATAACAGCGGCATTATTCCTGTCGGAGTTTGTTGGGGATACAAGATGGGCTCATATTGATATTGCAGGTCCTTCTTATATGAAAAAGGGAAATGCATACTGCGGGGTTGGGGGTACCGGCTTTGGGGTAAGGCTGTTTTGTGATCTGCTTGAGAAATTGTGATGGGGATAGTTATGTCGAAACACACACATAATTTTGTAAATAATTATGATGAAGAAAATATAGCATTTGGGCTGGACCGTGAAACTGATGAGAAGTCGTTGACCGCATATCTTCAGAAGTTTACGGATGATGAGATGATGCGGATTCTGGTTAAAAGGCTGAGCGATGATGATATCAGCGGAATACTGGATTATATCCTTGGAATTTTGAAAAAACATCTTAAAGAAGAAGAATATCATCGAATATTTTTAAAGGATTAGAGTCTGTTTGAAAACAGACTCTTACGCTGAGGGATTATTTTGCGGGCTGTAATATTTGCAAATGGAGTTTTGAACAATCTCCAGGATGTTCACGATATCATACTTCCTGATGATTTGATAATTGCCGCTGATGGCGGTATGACTCACTGCCGGGCGCTGGGGATAAAACCTTCTATAGTTATAGGAGATCTGGACTCTTTGGATCCTGATTATTTAAAGTCTTTGCAAACATCGGGAACAGAAATCATAAGCTATCCAATCAATAAAGATCAAACCGACCTTGAGCTGGCTTTACACAAATCTCTCGACCTTGGCTATGATGAAATTCTTGTGCTGGGAGCGCTGGGTGCACGCTGGGATATGACAATAGCCAATTTATTACTTTCAGCGTTACCGGAGTTTTCCAAAGTTACAATTCGTTTAATTGATGGGCATCAGGAGATTATTTTGTTAAGAGGGAAGGGCGAACTCACCTTTAATGGGAAAAAAGGAGACATGCTTTCGCTGGTGCCCCTTGGGAAAGATGCTCAAGGCGTTACTCTGCGGGGTTTGGAATATCCTCTGGAAGATGATC
>JAJSZW010000074.1 GCA_030262895.1 Deltaproteobacteria bacterium
GGCATATGAAAACAATCCCAGTTTGACATCTTTTGAGATCGGGCAGTCAGTCGGTCGTTCAAGGCAGGCAGTCGACTCTTATATTGCTGATTTAAGAGCGTCATTCCAGATGGATCTGGATCTGAAGATATTACGAATGAACGGGCTTCACATCCCACAGGAGCGAATGGCGAACCGGCTTGGTGTACTACAACAGACTATTTCTATCCATTTACAAAAAATGCCGGAATTGGCAAAACTTGTAAATACTGATTTATCGAAAGGTTTCACAGTCCCCCAAGTGGCTGAAAAGCATTGGTGGACAGAACCCCTCGTCGGTCTATTGCCTTAGAAGGGAAGGACGATCTTGATAGATTCAAGGCGCTTAACTGGGGACTGCGGACATGGGACCTGTGGAACTGGAATGATTGTGATAAACGTTTCGGAGACAATTGGCCCGGTCGAATTCCGGCCCAAATGATTGCACACATCCTGTATTATTTTTCAGATCAGAACGATCTGGTGTTTGATCCCATGGCAGGCGGTGGAGTGGTGGCTGACACCTGTCTCGCGTTTAACCGGAAATGCTGGAGCTTTGACATGGACGATCGGCCGGATACACGACCGGAAATTGAACCCTGTTTCTGGGATATCACCAATTTAAAATGGCCGATAAAAGGTAAAACCAAACCGGATCTGATTATTTTTGATCCGCCTTATTTTAAAAAGCAATCAAACAACTACGATCCTGATAGCATATCAGGAATGTCCAAAGCGAACTATCTAAAATTTCTGGAAAGCTTTTTTGCGCTGGCACACCTGAACGCCAAAAAGAGTACACAGATGGCATTTATCAATGCTGACTGGCGCGATTTCCAAAACACCCCTGCCAACTGGTGGTTCCTTTCATTGTGCAACACTGGATATTAACAGGGATAGCAAGTTAGTAAGTTATTTCTAAGATAAAGGGATCAACAGCCCTGACGCATATGTATATGCAGTCAAGCCGTTAAAGATATCTGCTATGCATCAAACATCTATCCTTATTCACAGGCGGTTGCGATATTGGCAAGCTATCTATACTCAAAAAGTCTGTCGAGATAGCCTTCAATAGGGTTATCCGGTTTTCTGTTTAATATCCAAATTGTTGAAATATACAGTTAGAAAATCTGTTTTTTTTGCTAATTTTTGTTTAACAATCATGAAATCTGTGGGAATAGTCAGAAACTATATAATAACTATTTCGGCGTAGGAGAATTAAAAGATAATGTATCTCCCCAGTCATTCTGTTATAATGTCAAGACTTTTTATTCGGCAAAATTACCCTATTTTTCTTTTTCGCAGGCAATAATGCACGAAAACAAATCGGGTTTTTAGGACCGCTACATCAAAGTTGGGTTTCTGAGGAAGAAATATGACTGAGCAATGGGTAATAGCAATTGGGACAGCAATTCTTGCCGTCATCGCGCTGTTCCAGGATTATATTCGTTCTTGGATTAAAACCCCCACACTAGAAGTCACAACTGGAAGCTGCACCCCTTTCTGCAAGAAACTGCTATTCATCGCAAAAGATGATTCAGAAAAAAAGGCAGACGGCTATGCACTTAGAATAAAAGTGAAGAACGTTAACCCTTTATTTCACACTAAAACCCGCGCTGAATGTGTGGAGGTCTTTGCACTTAGGCTTCTAAAGAAGCGAACAGACGGTTCTTTTCAACCCATTCAGGAATTTGAACCAAGAAATCTTCTTTGGAGTAACTCTTTTTATCCTTTTTCAGATATATCTCCAGAAATGGAGAGGTATTGTTTCATCGGGAGGCTGATTAACCCTAAAGATAGGCATAATTTTCCTGATTTTGATGTTGAGAGCTATAACATGAACGAGACTTGCTTGAGGATAGATGTTGATATAGCCAGAAATACAAAGGAACATATAATTCCACCTGGGACATATCATATTGAGTGTCTAATCGGATCAGCAAACACAAAGGCATTCAAGAAAACCTTTGAAATTTCAATCTCTGGCGAATGGTTTGATGATGAAATAAGAATGTACGAAAAAGGATTGAGGATAGAAATGGCATAGAACCCAACAATCCGCTTGCACGCAGACCGGCTAAATCATGCGGCTTTGAACAAATGCTCAGCAGCTTGTAATTCTTAAGCTTTTTGCACGTATTAGGTTCTCGCCGCCGTCAGGTGAAGCGGGGCGTTAAATTTCGGAATTGACTATGAACAATGATCCAAGAACAGAGCCTTTGAAAGAGTGGAATCGGCTTGCTCGGGAAAACACCGAGAACGCCATAGTTTCGTCAATGTTTGAGGCAACATCAAAATATAGCGAACCTATAGAACAATTTTCAACTTGGTTACTTGTTGGAACAGCAGCGATTGCATCATTTCTAATCGCGAACTCAGACAAATTGATTCCGCTTGTTTCTAAAGGTGGCTTTCTCATTTGCGGGGCATTTTTATGTCTTTCATGTATTTTAGGTTTGTTGTCAAAAATATATGCATTACGCTGCAAAATCGGAATTGAAGTAAGTGCGACCGTTCGAAAAACATTTATGGAGCATTTAAAGAGTTACGAAGAAGAGGAAAATAAAATTCAGGACGGTGCAAGTTTTTGGGGTATCGACCTATAAACGGGAATTCGTATGGAAAGGGTACTGTCTGAGCTCTACAAATCTCAACCAAAAATTGTAGTATGGTTTGCAACAAGGTTACTTAAAAAGCTTGAAGGTAATCCACAAATAGCCCACATACCTCTCATTAAGATGCTCAACAAGCAAGGCTTATTTGCGTTTGTGCAGGCCGTGTTATTTTTGGGGTTTTTAATGTCGGGCTTTATATATGCAGCAGCAATTTAACAACAGCCTGTACTAGGATATGCAGGGGCGCTGGTTTTTGAGTCGCACGGCTTTGGCGGTCTGCTTTGGTTTGCGGACCTTCTCTTTGTTAATCCTGCACACCTGTAAGGCTGGGCGTTACAGATAGCTGCTATACATAACAAATTGAAACCCTTTAAAATTTGTGATATACAAACCCTATCTGCATGAGAATTATCTGATTCTTGAGGGGGCACTGGCGGCAAGCTACATAAGCTGTCAGGTTATTTGCAGTCCGCAATATTTAATCATCAAATATAAAGATTTATTGCAGAGCGATTTGAAAGGTTATCAAAATGATTAATTCTTTCAGAATTAAAACTATGCGTTAGGCATTCATTTTCTTTTTTTTGATAATAATACAATACCCGTTCCAAATAGAATGAGCAAAACCGACAAGGAAAGTGGATATTTCGTCGGGATAGCAACCCTCTCTTCTTTTATAATATACTTTTCTTCATAACCCGGATACTTTTCCTTTAGGTACGCAAGGGAAGCATCGAAACTCGGCTCCCTATCTTACATTCCACACCTTTTTTTGCATACACAGCCTAATTTTTTATTATATGATAACAGTAAGATAAAACAATATTGGTAAAATTAAAAAAATTAAGAATTAAGGTATAAACAACCCCCTCCCCAATATGGTATATAGGCTAAAAATAGATATGTCATTAAAAGGGAGGGAATATGAGAGCACCGCTTGAAGTTGAAAAAGCAATTGAGAGGGAAAAGATAACTGCTTATGTTGTCAGCCACTTGCCAATCGTAAAAGCCTATGCTGTTAAGATGGGTCTTGTTGATATTATCAATCAGCTTATTCCCAGCAAGATGGATGTGGAGCCAGGGATAATCTTTCTGGGAATGGTTATGGATACGCTATCTGGGCGAACTCCTTTTTATCGATTAGATGAGTTTTTTCAAGATCAGGACACAGAACTGCTTTTAGGGAAAAGAATCAGTTCTGACAGTTTTTGCGATTATAATGTCGGCCGTGTTCTTGATAAAGCTTATGAGATTGGCTCCATCAAAATATTTACGGCAATTGCCAAAAATGCTGTTGATATTTTTGATGTTAACACACGCCATGTGAGTTTTGACACAACATCGGTCAGTGTTTTTGGGGATTATGATCTATATTCGGATGAGAATCAAAGTCCAAGCTTAACAATAACTTACGGTCATAGCAAGAATCATCGTCCTGATTTAAAACAATTCCTTGTATCAATGCTATGCGTTGACCGCAATGTTCCGATTTTTGGTAAGACGGAAGATGGAAATGGCTCCGACAAAACGATCAACAACGAAATCCTTTCAAGTATTTCAAAACGGATGGCGGTACATGGTCTGGAACCTGAAGCCTTTATCTATATTACCGATTCTGCGATGGTAACAAAAAAAAACTTGCTGACCATAGGTGACAGTACTTTATTTATAAGTCGTCTTCCTGCCAGCTATAATGAGTGCTTGCGAGTTATTAAGGAAGCTATTGGAAAGGATCAATGGCAGGATTTGGGTGTATTATCCGCTACAAAGCCGACAGATAAGCGGCCTGCGGCTTACTATAAGGCTTATGAATCAGAAGTTAATATTCACAATAAAAAATATAGAGCTGTTGTTATTCATTCAAGCGCCCATGATAAGCGTCGTCAAAAACGCATAGAACGAGAGCTGAATGCAGAGCTTAAATCTTTGAACCACCAATGCAAACAGGCTGTCCAAAAAGACTTTTATTGTTTAGCCGATGCACTGGCTGCAAAAGAAGAGCTTGGAAAGCCAAATATTACATTGTCAATCCGGAAGTAGAAGAAAGACCAAAGTACAAAAGCGGGCGGCCAAAAGGAGGTGTTCGCAAAATCAAAGAAATGCTGTATGGCCTTTCTGTAACAGTAGTAAAAGATGATCAAGCGGTTTCAGAATTAAGAGAAGAAGCCGGTTGCTTTGTTATGATTACCAATGTTCCCCAAAAAGGTGAAGACAGCTACGATTCTAAAGCAATCTTAAAAGCTTACAAAGATCAGTATGGCATAGAACAAAACTTTGGGTTTCTAAAAGATCCTGTAATCGTCAACAGCATATTTTTAAAGAAGCCTGAGCGGATAGAAGTTCTTGGATTAGTTCTATTGCTTTCACTGCTAGTGTGGCGTCTGATAGAAAGAGAAATGCGCCAGTATATTGAAATAGAGAAACGGGATTTGCCCGGATGGAAGAAAAGAAGAACGACCCGCCCTACGACCTTTATGCTTACGACCAAATTTCAAGGAGTTATGATTATAAAAGTTGGCAATATCCGAAAACTTAATAAAATGGACTATATGCTCAAAAAAGGGTGCGGAATGTGGGTTTCGACACCATATAATGCGCAATAATACATACGTTTTTATGGGGTTATGTGTCAAATTATATGGTGAAATTATATGGTATATTTACAGAATGTTATCTTTAATAATGAGAGGACGTAAATTTAATGATGCCTAAATCGAATATATATATATTAAGGGCTTTTTTTATAAAAAATAAAATAGCTTCAATCGGGAATAATGGAGTTAAGGAACTGTAAATGAAAAGATCAAGACGTGGAAGATATATGAAAAAACGTGGATCGTCAGATTTTTGTTTCGCAAATGATAATAATGATAATTTTATTTTAATGAAATGTATTCAATATATGCAAAGACATATGAATAGCTATTATTCATTTGACAGGGAAACTATCGAATTTCTTTGCTGGGTCCTTGGCGACCTGAAAATACAACTTGGGGAATATATTCTTGATTATCTTGATGAGCGAAATCAAAATAAATTCAGGACAGAGCTTTCCGAATATAATCTCGATTATATAGATTTTACACGAACTGTTTTTGATATGCTTGTAAAAATAAAAACAAAATATCATAAAGATATTAATCGGCATATAGAAAATATCCTGGCAATAAGAAGTTTAAGTTTAAAAGATAATGACCGCTCTGAAACTGAAAAAACTGCTGAAAAGATTAAAATCATATTTAATCTTAACAGCAATGAAATTGAACTATGTATGTTTCTATTCATTATTAATTCATACGATCCGCCGGAGGATTTTTTTTTAAGGCATCTGAAATGTGATAAATATATGGGGAAAAAACATCTATGCAATATACTGAATATAAATATGCAGGATATTAATGAAATAATTTCATCTACACTTGTACAAAACGGTCTAATAGAAATCGATAAATATGATGTGTGTCTATCTGATGATTTTCTTTGCATGTTCCAGAATCCTTCAGCGCCGGTTTTATCAAAATATTTTTATAAAAAAGTACCAAAGAAAACTGTCCGGTTGCAGCACCATTTTGTATCAAACGAGCAAACTGAACATATACTTTCCATGCTAAGAGAAAAACCGGAATTTTCAACTCACATTCTCTTGTACGGGAAACCCGGCACAGGGAAAACAAGTTATTCATGCAGTCTTGTAAAGAAATTAAATGTTCCCTGTTATGAAATTGCTCAGAACTCTGATAACACTTCTAAAAATAGAAGGGCCGCTATTACTGCAGCACTTAATATGTCTAATTCAGGCAAAGGTTCAGTGATTATAGTAGATGAGGCTGACAATATATTAAATACACGTCATTCATGGTTTATGCGTGGTGAAACACAGGATAAGGGGTATTTAAACCAGTTGCTCGAAAAACCCGGAGTAAGGATCATCTGGATTTGCAACAGTATTGACAATATTGACGACTCGGTCTTAAGGCGTTTTTCTTTCAGTCTTAAATTTAAACAATTTAACCGTAAGCAACGTATCAGATTGTTTGAGAATATTATCAGGGACAACAGGGTGAAGCGATATTTTACACACGATGATATCAAAGACCTTGCTCGAAAATATAATGTAAATGCCGGGATCATAGATCTGTCAGTAAAAAAGGCATTAGAGTCAAACAAAAAGACAAAAAATGGTTTTATCGGGGCACTGAAAATCGGGCTGGACTCATACATGGAACTTATCAATGGAAGCAAGAAAGTGTGCGATGCTGATATGATAGAATCTGCATATTCACTTGATGGGATGAATATCCACGGCAACATAGATACTGTAATTGATCAGGTTGAGAAGTTCAGCAACCATTTAGTTGAATCACAGCAGTGTGTAGTCAAAAACATGAATCTTCTATTCTATGGACCTCCCGGAACCGGTAAAAGCGAGCTTGCGCGTTATATCGGTAATAAACTTGACAGGGAAGTAATTAGTAAGCGTTTAAGCGATATACTTTCTCCATTTGTTGGAATGGCTGAAAAAAATATTAGAAGTGCATTTGATGAAGCAGAGAGGGAAGAAGCAATACTTGTTATAGATGAGGCAGACTCACTGATATTTTCTCGGAAAAAAGCAATACGGTCATGGGAATCCAGCCAGACCAATGAATTTCTCACAGCGATGGAAAGATTTAAGGGAATATTGATTTGTACAACCAACATGATAAAAGAAATCGATAATGCTTCAATACGCAGATTTAACTTTAAGATAAAATTTGATTGTCTTGAGCCGGAAGGAAATGTGATTTTTTATAATAAACTTCTTTTTCCGCTCATTAAAACGCCGATTAACGCTGACATTATAAAATTATTGAGGCGAATTGAAAATCTGGCACCAGGAGATTTTAAAACCGTTCGCGACAGATTTGCATTTTATCCGCAGGAAGAATTGGGACATCAAGTATTTGTTGAAGCGCTTACGGAAGAAGCAGAGATAAAGTATAATCATAATAATAAAAGATGTATTGGATTTTGAACGCGGGATAAAACATGGGAGGAAAGAAAATGGACAAAAGTCAAATGACACGAAGGGAAATATTATCGTATAGAATTAATGATATGCTGGATAGAATTAATAGCGTTGATTATCCTGACATGAATAAGATGTCTCAATTAGCTCGAGAGGACAAATATGTTAGAGTGTGCGGCGAGTCCTATCGAGCAGTTTCCTTAAATGACAGGACTCCATTAATGGGTTTTACTAATAAAGGCAATACAAATATTAAAACGATTTACAATCATTTTAAAAACAGAGAAATCACAAAACTTAGCGATTCCGTTTGGAAAACAAAGGAGGAAAGGCGTGTTCAAGCATGGCTCATAAAACAGGCACTAATTAATAAAAGAAGCCTCAAAAAATTATTCGGTCTTAACAATTCAATGTATGACGACCTGTACTTTGCATTAGATGAAATTTCTTTAGGAGATAATAAGCACCCACAAAATATGGAAGATCGGCCAAATATTGTGCGATGTGATATTTTAGCAGTAGGTGTAATAGGTAGTAATTGCATTCCAGTCCTTATTGAGTTGAAATACAAGCGAGAGAAGAAAAGGCTGGAAGCTCAGTTAGATAATTTTGAAAAAGAAATTGAAGATTCAATTGAATTTAAGAAAGATTTTTTTAGGTTAATGGCAAAGAGTGTTGGATTGGATTGCAATATTTCATTAAATGAAAAACTTCGTAAAATAATTGTATGGCCAGGACAAGCAAGTAATTCAACAATCGAAGAACTAACAAAAAAAGATATTAGTGTAATTGAATACGAATATAAAGATGCTGATTATGATGATGTCGGCAAATGGGTTTTTAGGAAACGTAATGAGATTAAAGATCATAGTTAATCTAATATTTCAAAAATAGGAGATTCATGCCAAAAATAATCATCCACAGAGGCGCCCACACAATAGGCGGTAGCTGTATTGAGATCAATTCAAACGGTTGCCGGATTTTACTTGATGCCGGGATGCCACTTATGGAGAAGGGTGGCGGTGAAATTGACAAAAGGAAACTGGAAAATCCTTCAGTAGAAAACGGCATTCTTCCTGATGTGAAAGGATTGTATAAGAATCAAACCCCTGAAGTTGATGCTGTTTTTATTTCCCATGCCCATATTGACCACTACGGCCTGTTGAATCATATCCATCCAAAGATCCCTGTGTATTTAAGTGAGGGGTCACACGCTCTGATAAAAATCGGCAAAGTGTTTTATCCTGACGGCAGTAAAATCTTTTTTGATAATTTCAGGACTTTTAAACACTATAAACCATTTAAACTCGGGTCATTTAAAATAACCTCTTATCTGATGGATCATTCCTGTTATGATGCATCGTCTTTTTTGATAGAGGCTGAAAACAAAAAGGTTTTTTACTCAGGAGATTTCAGGGGCCATGGGCGCAAGGCCAAACTGCTGGAGAATATGAGCAAAAGACCGATAAAAAATGTTGATTGCCTGTTAATGGAAGGGACAACACTCGGTGGCGGGCACAAGGTTGGTTTTATAAACGAAGAAGAAGTTGAGAAAGGACTGTACGATATATTTTCCAGCCAGAAAGATGTTTCGTTTTTCATGGCATCCGGAAGTAATATTGACAGGATTGTTTCTTTGTATAAGGCTGCAAGAAACAGCAATAAAATCCTGGTGCTTGATCTTTACACATACTATGTGCTTGACCAGTTAAAAAAATTACTACATGGTCATAGGCTTCCGCCACATAAGAACGATAATATCAGGATATATTATATTTCAGGTCACGCTCAAAGCATAGTTGACTATCTTGGAAAGGAAATCCTGTATAAATTTAAAAAAAGAAAAATTAAAATAGAAGAAATTGTAGCGCGCCGTCAGGAAATGGTTGTAAAGCTCCCTGTCTCTATAATGGAACGAATCTCAAAGGAGCTTGTAAAAAACAGACCGTTGAAAGATGTAAAGTTTATTTTTTCAATGTGGTCTGGTTACCTGGAAAAGAATGCCGCCTTTTATGAGTTCTGCAATAAATATCAGGTGGAACTTGAAAAAGTTCACGTAAGCGGACATGCATACCTTGATGCCCTGAAAAGCCTTGCACAGGCTTTAAATCCAAAAACGCTTGTCCCGGTGCATACACTTGAACGTGATAATTTCAGCGAACATTTTGATAATGTGAAGGTGTATGATGATGGTGTCCTTTTTGAGATATAATAATAACGGCCTTCATTGGGGGTTGGGCCATGGTAACCAACTATAATAACAGCAAAAGAAGCATAAAATAGGCCCTGAAATCGACTTAAACGAATCGAATAAGGATAGATTGTGGTTCGCTGCGCTCACAATACCCATTAAACGCATCAGTCGTTGAACACGTTTGCGGTTTACAGGAAAACCCTGGCGGATCAAATAGTCCCTCATCTTTCGACTTCCATAAAAAGGATGCCTGAGAAATTCTTCATCGATAAGCCTCATTAATTCTAAATTCTCATTACTTTCAAAAGTAAAAACCCTGGGCCGGTAGTAAGATGACCGTGGCAACCTCAGCAAGTCGCACTGTCTGCTGATACTGAGGTCTGAATCTTTGGGATCTATGCATTTTATCTTCTCACCTACGCTCATCCCAGATAACCTGTCTTTTTTTTTAGCCAGTCTACTTCGATCTGCAATTGTCCAACCTTTTTATATAAACGATCTCGTTCAACCTCTTTCTTCTCAGTCTCTTTGTCTTTTCCCCTGGTAAAAACATCAGGGGCTGACTCAAGCAACTGCTTCTTCCATCTACCTATTTGATTGCTGTGAACCCCATATTCTGAAGCCAACTCAGACATTGTTTTCTGCCCCTTTATTGCATCAAGGGCAATTCTCGCCTTCAATTCCTTGCTGTGTTTTTTTCTGCTCATTTTGTGCCTCCTTTTTTTCTTGGAAACACACCTTAACACACTGTCTCATTTTGGGGGTCCACTATAGATCGGAAATAACCGACTTGTCGGTCTTTAAACGTCTTAAAATATACGGGCTGATTAGTTTGCGCAATCTTGAATAGCCGGAATTGTCATCTTCCAGACCTTTTGAAAATTGCTTGAACTCCCTGGGATTGCCGAGCAGTCCTGGATTTAAAAAATCAAATAATGACCAGAGGTCTGTCAGCCGGTTTTCAATAGGAGTCCCTGTCATTAAGATCCTGTTGCAGGATGTGAGATTCTTTATCGCTTTAGCCTGTTTTGTCCCCGGATTTTTAATGGCCTGCGCTTCATCCAGGATGATGTAGTTCCAGGAATAGGATTGGAGCCATTCATGCCTTTGAATCAAGGCATATGTTGTTATAACAAGATCGAATGTATCTAATGATTTTTTGTCCTTTGGAGCGTTGTCTTTCTTCAGATCCGCTCCTGAATGCGCAATATGGAATTTAATTTCAGGGGAGAATCGCTTAATCTCATTGTCCCAATTGGCAATAAGAGAGGCCGGAACTATTAAAAGACTGGCCTTATCCGGTTTTCCTGATGCCTTAACATCATTTTTTATTTTATTTAAAAACGCAAGTACCTGAACTGTTTTGCCAAGACCCATATCATCTGCCAGGCAGGCCCCGAACTGAAGTGAATGCAGGAAATAGAGCCAGTTTAATCCCCCTTTTTGATATTTTCTTAGCTTTGCCTTAAATTCTTTGCCGGGCATTACCGAAGTGATTAGAGCAGGATCGCGCAGTTTTTTGGTGACTGATTCCAACCATTTTCCGTTTGAAATATCGTGATCTATTTCCTGCGTGTCAATGCCCAGAAACTTTTCAGGCATAAGCTGCATCCTGAGGGCATCCCTCAGACTCAATCCATCATCATGCATCATCGTTTTTGCTTTTTCATAGGCATCCAGGGTCTGCTTCAGTTTTTCCTGATTCACCGCCACCCACTTATTTTTTATAAAGGCGAGCCCTTCTGATTTATCCAATAATTGTCTTGCCTCCTTTTCTGAAATCCGCGTGTCCCCGAGAAATAACTGCGCATTGAAATTCAGGATTGCATCCATACCCACAAAAGATGGCCTGGAATCGCCGACGCTAAGATTCAGCCTCAGGCTTGACCTGTTCCCTTTCCACCAGTTTGGAATTCTGCACAAAATGCCTGATTCTTCATAAACAGGGATTTCTTTTAGAAAAGAAAATGCATCTTTTGCTGTCCAGGCAAGAGGGTGAAACAGTTCTCCGGTCTCAAGAAGATCTGCAATCAGCGGACTCTTTCTTGCGGCTATATGCACTGTTGCAAGAAGTTCCAGGAGTTCATCATTTTCATATTCCTGCAATGCGTATTTAAGCGGGAGGTGTTTGGAACGTCCCTGTTTGTTTAGCCTGGTGGAATAGGTTGCAATAAAAGCAAATGGATAATCGTCGCTTTTGTTTTCTACAAGATGGAAAAAAACCCTTCCTACAAGATGCACATCAGGGCTGTATGCCCTGATAAAATCTTCAACGCTTCCGTCACAGGATTTGATCGCAATGGTAAAAGCTCTGTTTAATCTTTCCCATACATCCTCAAGCAATTCCGTGCTCAAGTATTCCGAACCTGTCATCATCGGGACCCACTCTAAATGCATCTTTAAATCATCTTGTTCTATCAAAACCTTTGCTTTATGGCGCAGGATTTCCAGGTCAGGTGTCTGGCTCAATCTTTTGGCAAAAACCCCTGTAAAATTCCGCCAGTATTTAAGAGAGGGGGAAAGCTGGACCCGATGATCACAAAACCCCAGGAACAAGAGCCATGAATCGGTGTCCGCGGAGAAACGTCTATATATCTCTTTTTGTAACACCCTGCTGCTCTTGCTTATGTCATTTTACGCATCTGTCCATTCCAACTGCAGGGAACCAGTTGGCATAACAACAACATTTAATTCTTGCTTCATTGTTTTCCGCATGGGCCGACTCCACACCTGAAATTATAGTCAGTTGGATGCTATTCTCATATTAAAGCTTTTAGCTATTAGCCTTTAGCTAACCGCTAACCGCTAAGAGCTAATGGCTAATAGCTTTTTTACAAATAAGCTGAAACTATTGCCAGTATTGAAAAAAATACTTTTTGGACAAACACTAATTTAGGTTTTATACAGGAAAGGCTTTCAGAAGACAAGAATCAAACTCGATAACTGTTCAGGGTTGGGGGCAGGGGGTGCCGAAATCTGAACCGTCTTACGAGCAAGGTTAACGAAAGAAAAATAACTCTGAACTGTGAACTTTTGAACCTGTAAATGCTTACTCTTGCTTAATGCGAAGACTTTCATACAGTGCTATTCCTGCCGCGGTAGAAAGATTGAGGCATCTTATTTCGTCTGATATGGGAATGTGGTAGGTGGCGTCTTTATACCTGGACAGGATTGATTGGGGTAGCCCTTTTGTTTCAGAACCGAAGATAAGAAAAAGCCTTTCCGAAGATGGCATTGACCAGAATGGCTTATCCCCGTTCTTTGTAAACAAAACAACTTCTTCTTTAAGAGGTTTTATTGTATTCTTAAATTCTTTAAAATTATCCCATACAGAAAGTTTTACTCTGGGCCAGTAATCAAGACCAGCTCTTTTAACCTCTTTGCTTTCAAGAGAGAATCCCAGTGGCTTGATAAGATGAAGAAAGGCATTTGCTCCAAGGCAGGTGCGGCCTATGTTGCCTGTGTTCCAGTGTACTTCCGGGGACACCAGGACTACATGGCGTTCGAAACTATTAGAAATAGATTTGCTCATAATTCGCAACGGTTCACGGTTTATGGCTCAGGATTCACGGTTGGTTGTCTTGATCTCTTCATCGCTTTTTAACCTTGAACCGTGAACCCTAGAACTTTAAACCTGAGTAGTTACTTAATATGTTTGCCGCAAAAAGGGCAGTATTTGAAATCTTTATTTAAGGTTTTTCCGCAGTTTTTGCACCTAATATTCTGTCTGCCTGACCAGGAATTATAGTCTTTTCCATAATCACTTACATTTTTTTCACATCTTTCGCACATGATAAAAGGTTCGCCTTTTTTGACCCTGAATAAAGGGATAAAAAACAGGTTAAAATAGTGATCCACTCTTTTATAATATGCCTGGGCAAGCCCGCAAAAAGGACATATCCTTGGATTATTATCTATGGTTATTGTTTTCGGTGATACGCCGATTATGAAAAACATATGTTTATTTAGGGTTCACGGTTCACGGTTACAGTTCTATCTAACAACTATTCTTCCTTTTGGCTCAAGTAATACTTCTCCTATAATAGCTGCGTTCATACCTTTATTTTTTAGTCTGATGAGAAGATCGGCTGCGCTTTTGCTGTCAACACATATCAACAGGCCTCCGGATGTTTGTGGGTCAAATAGAATGTCCTGAATGGAACGATCCACAGAAGACGATATATCTACCATTTTTTCACGGAACTCGCGGTTTTTATATGCTCCTGCAGGAATAAGTCCCATTCCGGCACAATCGATAGCACCGCTGATTATTGGTATCATGTCGGACTGAATTTTTATTCCGAATTCGGAATCCACAACCATTTCCGCTATATGACCCAGCAGGCCGAAGCCGGTAATATCTGTGCAGGCATGTACAGGGTAGTCTTTCATTATTTCGGCTGCTTCCTTGTTAAGAGCAGTCATGAGGCTGGTAACTTTCTCTATGATTTTGCCGGATGCACGCCCGCCTTTGATGGCGGTGTTAATAATACCGGTACCAATGGGCTTGGTCAGTATCAGACGATCTCCAACCTTGAGATTTCTCTTTGTAAGAATACGATCAGGGTGAATAAAGCCGGTAACAGCCAGACCATATTTCATTTCGTTGTCTTCGACACTGTGCCCGCCTGCCAGAACAACATCCGCTTCCTTCATTTTATCTATTCCGCCCTGGATAATACGCCGGAGGATGGAAATATCCATCTGATCGATCGGGAAACAAACGATATTCATGGCTGTTTTTGGAACACCGCCCATGGCATAGACATCGCTTAGGGCATTGGCTACGGCAATCTGTCCGAACCAGTAAGGATCATCTACAATTGGTGTGAAAAAATCGATTGTTTGAATAATGGCGATATCATCCGTGATTTTATAAACACCTGCGTCGTCGGCCCGGTCCAGGCCAACAATCAGATTTGAATCAGTCGGAAATTCCATTCCGCAAAGTGCCTTATCCAGAGCCCCTGGAGGTAATTTCGAAGCTCACCCTGATCTTTTAACTGTTTCCGTGAGGCGGATCTCTTTTTGATCTTTCATGGTTTTCCTTTTGTGGTTGCCTTACCAGTTGCTTTCTCCTGTAGAATCTCCTCCAGTGCCCCAGGTATATGGTGTATTATCTCTATCACCTGGGTTGCCGGCGTTGGCCGGGCATAATGACCGGCCAATCGATTCACTTTTGCCGCCGCAATTGCAGCATCGCTGATCTCCATTCCCGATCCGATCAGAGCTGTTACTATACCGGTGAGCGTATCCCCTGTGCCGCCTATAGCCTCCATGGCCTCCTCAACAGGCGTGTTGACCGTTGCCTTAATTCCATCCTGATCAGCCAGATAATCCTTTTCTCCCTTTACAAGGAGAAAGCGCGGAGCATTTTTATGGGCATATGCACGCGCAATCAGATCCGACGCCCGGTTTTCCTCCTGAAGAATAAAGCCGCGTGTATAAAATGGATGAGGCGCGTCTTCATCGGCCAGAAAAGCAAGCTCTCCAATATCCGGAGTAAAAAGATCATATGCAGCGGCCTGACCGCTCATCTTGGCTGCATACATAAATCCGGCATCCGCAATTAAGATGGGCCGACTGGCCATCTGTTCCACGGAAAAAAGGACTCTGTTGTGCCAGTCCACATCAGGCTGAAGATAATGGAATGTAATTGTATTGAAATCCGAACCCTCTAAATTTTCTGTCAGATATTCATAAAGTTTCCGGCTGCCGTCTCCAAGTCCTATATCACCGACCAGACAGGCGAAAAGTTCCGGTTTGCCCATAACCTCTCCGGCCTTAACAGCCGCCGCCAGCAGTGCTGGAGTTCCCCTGTTTACAGGTATATCTTTTCCCTCGATGTAAATTCTTCCCTCTTTCAGGGCAACCTTTCCTGCCATGAGAGGAAAATTCCGGTCGGGGATTGTTCCTGCTATAGCGAGCATCGGCGAGTCATCTCCTCATAAGCCAGTTGCAGCGCATATCCACAAAGGGTATGACCGATTTCCCCGGGACTCGGAGCTTCGGACAGCGATTTGCCAACCATCTCCCGGGCCAAATAGGGGACATCCGGGCATCCTCCTCCTGAAATGTTTACAATGGTTGATGTCTTCTTTTCAATAGTTAACTTCATATTTGCCGCGCGAACCATCAGGTATTGGCCGAAATCCTTGATTTGGAAAAGATCCACCGGCTGCAGCAGGGGACTACTGACCGGTACAGTTTTAAGTGGTACAATTCCGTCTCTTCGAAGAGTCCTTAAGATATTCAGCTCCTCTATAAGAGGAAATTCAATTACAAGGTCACAGCCGCTTCGAATTTCAGGCGGCGGCCCCATAACTCTAATCCTCCATCCGTCATCTTTAAGGATGCTTTCCACCCGGATTACTTCGCTGGTATGCTCAAAAACAAGTATACCACGGTCCTGATCTGATCCCGGCAACCTTTTTTTATTTTTTTGTTTTATTAACTTAAAAATTGACATATTCGGCATCCTTCACGACAAGTCAAAAGTAGTTTACATTTTGTTGGTCTTGTATTTTGGCAGTGAAATTTGAAACTAGAAATTGGAAATTGGAAAAATACAAAGATGTAGATGCGTTACCTAATTTCAAATTTCAAATTTCAAATTTCCAGTTTCGACATCGGCATTCAATTCGATAATACACGCTTTTTCGAAAAAAGTGTAAACTGGTGAATGAAGGATGCCACATATTTCTATTCTTTTTTGAGGGTAAGCTGATATCCTCCCTCTTTTTCCTGAATATCAGCAACATCCCAGCCCTGGCTTTGTGCAGCCCTGCTCACATTCTCTTTTGAGGTGTCTGTATCCACCTTTACTATTATTTCTCCTTTTTGTATCTCCTTGAGTTTATCCAGCGTCATCAAGACCGGTTGGGGACAGGAAAGTCCTTTGGCATCAACAATTATACTCATGGTATTATACCTCCTTAGGCTATTCTCTTTCTCATGGTAAAACCGATAAACAAACAGACTATAAGACCGATAATAAGTGCCGCAATACCATGTGGTCCAACTCCCTTAGGCGAACTGGCCAGGCCGAAATTATGGGCAAAGCCGGCCCCGACTATCATACCCAGCACAAAAACCGCGGCATCACCGTCACCTTCACCTGCCAGAAAAAGCTGCCGTCCCGGACAGCCTCCGGCCAGGGCAAATGCAAGACCGGCAAGAACCATCCCGCCGAAGTTCCAGACATGCATGGTGTGGGCTACCGGCTGCCCTGCAAAGCCTGGATGGAATTGCCCAACAATCAGATTTACGATAAATGCTGTTACCACAAGTGCAATGACGCCTGTCAGGAGATGCACCTGGCGAAATAATATCAGATCTCTTAATGCACCCATAGTGCAAAAACGGCTTCTCTGGGCGACAAATCCGATTGCAAGTCCGACGACCAAGGAAAGAAAAAGTTGCGCGTGCCTGGCGCCCGGGCCTTTAATACTATAAAAAAGAATACCGCTTTTAGTTTGTCCTTCAATCTGTGGAAAGACCAGCATAAGAATGAAAAATCCGAGCATGGTCAGAGGTAACATCCATCCAACCGATTTATGGGTTGTTTGGGTACGCCCCAGATTGTATCCGCCCTTAAAAAAAAGTGTTCCGATCCAGATGCCGAAGGTAAGGCCGAGCAAGCCGAAAATAGCATTGCCGTCTCCGGCAGCTAAGCGCAGCATTGCTCTCCATGGACATCCCAGAAAAACAAGAGCCCCGATCATGGCAAAAACGCCCAAAACAAACCTGACAATAGGGGCGGATCCTGTTCTTGATCGAAATTCCTTAAAAATATATGCGGCAACCAATGAGCCGAGAACAAAACCGATGATCTCCGGCCTCATGTACTGAACTACCGCTGCGCGATGCAATCCTACCGCACCTGCGATGTCTCTTTCAAAGCATGCCACGCAGATACCCATGTTTCCGGGATTGCCCAGCTTCTGTAAAAGGGCGGCAAATACACCGATAAGCCCTCCTACGCTAACAATTCCCCAACGCGTCGCAAAAAAATTTTTAAACATTTTGAATATGATTCTCCTTTCCGATTTTACATAAAGAATT
>JAJSZW010000075.1 GCA_030262895.1 Deltaproteobacteria bacterium
TTTCGTATGGCTGTGCTGAATGTTTACCGTGATATTGCTCAGGGGAAAGAGGTCAAAACCGGATGATTTTGAATAAGACACTGCTTGTTGAGTATTTCAGGCAAGTAAGAGATATCGGTTATGACGACAATTCAAAATGGCTTCGACTTCTGTCGGAATAAAGAGAAACAATGGGGGGTCTTCAAACCGTTACATGCATACAATGTCTAAAATTATAAATCTAAAAGATCTTTTGGAAAAAATTCGTCTATTTCACAGGCAGGGCAAAAAAATTGTTTTTACAAATGGTTGCTTTGATATTATGCACGTGGGGCATGTACGTTACCTCTCTACAGCAAAAGCAAAAGGGGAAATCCTTGTAGTCGGCTTAAATTCCGACAAATCCGTTAATGCCATAAAAGGAGAAAAAAAGCCGATTATATGTGAGGCTCAAAGAGCTGAAGTTCTTGCCGGCCTGTGGTGCGTGGATTATATTACTGTTTTTAATGAGCCTGATCCCTTAAAACTGATTCAGGCCATAAAGCCGGATGTCCTTGTAAAGGGGTCTGACTGGCCAGAAGACAAAATAATTGGAGCTGATTTTGTAAAAAGCAATGGAGGTCAGGTTGTAAGAGTGCCGCTTGTTCCCGAAATCTCAACATCATCAATCATACAAAAGATATTAACCGTTCACAGTTCACAGTTCACGGTTCACGGTTAAAATGCTTCATCTGTCGCATAATTTTATTGAAAAAACTGTAAACCGACAACCGTTATAAAGGACTCATGATGTGCTCTTAAATGATAAAAACGGTATTTTATTTTTTCAGTTTCCCAACCTTGCGGGCTTTTCTGAAATCCAACACGGAATCTTTACAAGAAAATGCGGTTACAGCAAAGAGCCATATAAAAGCCTTAATGTCAGTTTCGAGGTAGGAGACCATCCCGGTATTGTGGAGCAGAACAGAGATATTTTATGCAGATGCATCAAGGGAAAAGAATTCGTCTATGCAAAGCAAAAACATGCAACTCAAATTATTATTTTAGCAAAAAACGACAAAGTCCACAGCAATGCCCCTTTTGCCGGGGATGCAATGATAACCGATGTTTTAAGCAAGTACCTTGTAATACAGGTTGCAGACTGCCAATCATTGCTTCTATATGATCCTGCACGGCATGTGGTTGCAAATATTCACTCAGGCTGGCGCGGCAGTATAAAAAATATAATAGGTAAAACGATAGAAAAAATGGAAAAAAAGTTTGGCTGCCGGCCAAAAAATATCATTGCTGGCATAGGCCCCTCTCTTGGGCCATGCTGTGCGGAATTTGTTAACTATAAAAAAGAAATTCCATTTAACTTATGGAAATATAAAAACAATGATAATCTTTTCGATTTCTGGGCACTAAGTCGTGACCAGCTTCTTGATGCCGGTCTATTAATCAAAAATATACATTCAAGCAATATCTGCACTAAGTGTAATACTGATCTCTTTTTTTCCTTTCGTGGAGAAGGTACTACCGGAAGATTTGCCGCCGTCATCGGGCTGAAATAGCTTTTTAGAATTTTTATGGAATATCATATGCATCAGGAAAAAACCAAGGTTCTCTGGAACAAAGAATTAGCTCCTTCCTATTACAGAATAGGTTTTAAGTGTAATAAATATTCATCCGCAAAACCCGGACAATTTATAATGCTTCGCTTTGCAGACCAGATTAATCCCCTCCTTCGTCGCCCTTTTTCCATACACAGACTTATATCAAAGGATGGAGCCATAGATGGCCTTGAAGTACTTTACAAGGTGGTTGGAAAATGCACTAAAAAGCTCTCAATGTGCGTAGAAGGTGATATCATAGATATTGTAGGCCCTTTAGGTAATGGTTTTATAACTTCGGATAATTATAATAATGTTTTTATCGTTGCAGGCGGGGTAGGAGTTGCCCCAATGCTCTTTTTGGCTTCATGCCTGCAAAAAAACACTGACCTCTCAAAATGTACAGTGTTTATGGGAAGCAGATCAAAGCATGATTTGTTATGCAAAGATGACTTTTTAAGACTAGGGATGAAGGTTCTTATTGCGACAGAAGATGGAAGTGCCGGCAGAAAAGGACTTGTTACCGATATTCTTGAAACATCAATTAAGGAAAACCGTCCTGATATTATTTATGGCTGCGGCCCTATAGCTATGCTGAAATCTCTTGCACTTATATCGGAAATGCATTTAATACCATGCCGGGTTTCAATCGAAACAATAATGGCTTGCGGTATTGGCGCCTGCCTTGGCTGTGCTGTGGAAAGCAAAAAAACACCAGAAAAATATCTGCATGTATGTCTGGACGGACCGGTTTTTGATACAAAGGCAATTAAGTTTGCAAATTTCTGATAAATATTAATCTAACATATTTTTACATTGACTTGTTTATAATCCTGTGTTAGTAGACTTAATCCAACATGGTTTGATTTAAGCCTGCCTAACAGTCAGTGATAAGGCTTCACAACCATGAAAAAAGAATCAAGAACAAAAATAAAGTCTTGGAGAGAACTTGCATTTTACAGCAGTATTGGCCTGTCCGTAGCTCTCTCAATTTTTATTGGACTTGCCATAGGTCTCTATATTGACAAGAGATATAATACATCGCCCTGGTTTATGCTTATATTTCTTTGTTTGGGAATTGCGGCAGGTTACAGAAACATAGGACTTGCAATAAAAAAGAGCAGAAAATTCTGATAGAAAGATTGAAACTGTGGTTATTGAACAACGTCTCATAAAATTCATCACAATAACAAATTGGATTCTGTTTTCTATTGTCAGTATTGCCGGCCATTTAATTACCAAACCGAATTTTGCTAGGGGAATCATATTCGGAGGACTGATTGTTACAATAAACTTCCATATGCTTTACCGAACTCTTAAGAAGGCTTTCAAGCCTCCGCATTTAGCTTCTCACAATGTTATTTTAGGCAAATATTATCTACGTTTTATTGTAAGCGGATTCATTATATTTGTACTTATATCAAAGCATTATGTTAATCCGATAGGGCTTTTTATTGGTCTTTCCGTTGTGGTTGCAAGTATAATGCTTGCAACTATATATGAAGTAAAAAAACTATTTTTCAAGGAGGCAATTTAAAGTGGAACATCCATATTTATTTTTTGTCAAGTTGTTTGAGCTGGTCGGCCTTGGTCATTTTGCTCACGTATATCCACACGTAGTTTACACGTGGGTTATTATGGTTTTTCTTATAGGTATGGGTGCAATTGCCTCAAAGGGCATAAGCATGATTCCTTCAACAGCACAAAACGTTTTTGAAGTTATTATCTCCAGCATAGAAGACTTCATGATCACCGTAACCGGAGAAGAAGGTAGGTGGCTTTTCCCTGTAGCTGCAACTGTATTTCTCTATGTTTTTGTATGTAACATTTCAGGGCTTATACCGGGCTTTTTTCCACCAACCGCCAGCCTGAATACAACTCTTTCATGCGCTCTTCCCGTTGTTATTTTTACTCACATTATCGGGATTAAATACCATGGAGCTAAATATATTAAACATTTTCTTGGCCCTGTATGGTGGATGATTCCCCTCATTTTCGTGATTGAAATAATAGGTCATACGGCACGTATTCTCTCACTTACGTTCAGGCTTTTCGGTAATATTATGGGCCATGAACTGGTACTGGGTATTCTTTTTGGACTTGCCGGCGCTTTCTTTGCTCCCCTGCCGATCATGGCACTTGGTATTTTTGTCTCTTTTGTACAGGCGTTTGTCTTCTTTTTACTTTCAATCATGTATTTTAGCGGCGCAATGGAACATGCGCATTAAAAATAATAATAAGCAATTTATTTGCTATTAAATAATGGGATAATGGAAGAAGCAAAATAAAAAAATCTTAAAAAGGAGGTAGAGTTTTATGGGTGAACAAGCATTACAATTTTTTATCGCATGTGTTACTGCTGCTGGTTTCGGGATCGCTATAGCAGCTTTTGGTTGCGGCATCGCACAGGGTATTGCCTGCAAATCTGCAGTCGAAGGTATTGCAAGAAATCCTGAATCATCAGGTAAAGTAACAGTTACCATGATTATTGGTCTCGCGTTGATGGAGTCACTATGTATTTATACTCTGGTTGTCGCTTTGATTCTTATCTATGCCCATCCTCAGGCAGGTGCAATTGCAGCACTGTTTGGCGCTGGTCATTAATAAAAAAAACCAGACATAGTTAAAAATTAGTTAAAAAACAAAACAGGGTATTGTCTTTAACATGACAATACCCTGTTTTATTTTTCCCACCTATTAAAAATTTTAAACTTAGGGCTCGATCAAAAATAACTTGGTAGAATTTGCGCTCAAATTTGCCGTAGATTTAATCGATCTGATTGAACAAAACCGCAGGAATAGCGAGCTATTTCGAGGACTTTTGCGATTGAAGATCGGTTAAAGATATGGTGAAGTCGGGATGCAAAAATGCCAAATTATTTTTTACCGAGCCCTTAGCCTCTTTATTTCTTATGGAATAATTGAAAAACACGGAGGGATGAGGGGGCAAAATTTACAAAATATCCTCTTCCAAAAATATGCGAGTTGATGTATTAATAAAATTTACAAACCCATTTTATGTAACATTTAGCTTTGTGAAACAAAAATGAAAATACTATTAACAAACGATGATGGAATTTATGCAGAAGGGTTGTGGGCTTTGCATAGGAAATTTGCAGAACAGCATTCTGTAACGATAGTTGCCCCTGACCGGGAACGGAGCGCTGCGGGTCACGCTATAACTCTGCACAAACCGTTGCGGACAGCCGGAATCTCATTCAACAAAGGATGCATCGGGCATGCTGTAAATGGCACCCCTGCTGATTGCATCAAGCTTGGCATACTTGAAATACTTGACTCACGTCCTGATATTGTGATTTCAGGGATCAATCCCGGAGCAAATGTTGGGATTAATGTCAATTACTCCGGAACTGTTGCAGCCGCCAAAGAAGCAGCTTTTTACGGAGTACCTTCAATAGCTGTTTCAATAGGAAGTCATGAAATAGATAATTATAATGACGCCGCTTTATTTGTGGAGATTCTGACAAAAGATGTATTAGAAAAAGGACTGCCTTTTGGAACATTTTTAAACGTAAATATTCCTAACCTTCCTTTAAAAAAGATCGAAGGGGTACGTATTTGCAAGCATGGCACCGGGCTATACTCAGAATATATAGATAAAAGAGTTGATCCCAGAAATCGTACATATTACTGGCAGGGATGCGACCTGCAAACCTCCATTGATAATTCAGATACAGATGATGCTTTTCTGTGCCGGAATTACATATCAATAACCCCGATTAAATGTGATATGACAGATTATGGCGTACTTGAAGAACTTAAAGGGTGGAAAATAAATAAAAAAGTCTCAAAGCAATCAAGCGGTGGTATTTAATGAAAAAACAATTCATCAATTCAATTAATACAGGCGATATTGTCGATGACATATTTGTGCTGTCTGAAAAAAACCTTGCGCAGAAAAAAGATGGAAATAATTTCTTAAATGTTTCCTTCTCAGACAAAACAGGCATTATAAAGGGTGTTGTGTGGAATAATGTCGACCAGATATCAGCAAAAATATCCGCCGGCGACTTTGCTCGTGTCAAGGGAACTGCTACAGAATACAGGGGATCTCTTCAACTGGTCATTAAAAATATAGAAGCGTGTTCAGCAGACTCAATCGATCCTTCAGACTTTCTGCCGGAATCCAAATTTAACAGAGATGCCATGTTTGAACGCCTGTTAAAATTAACTGAAACCATTGAAACCTTGTATTTAAAAAATCTTCTTGAGGCTTTTTGGAATGATGATGAATTCGTCTCCAAATTTAAGAGAGCACCTGCGGCAAAAAAAATGCATCATGCATACATAGGCGGCCTTATTGAACATACACTCTCTATGGCGCGGCTTGCCGATAAAATAGCCGAGCACTATCAATATATTGGAATTGACCGGGATATTCTTATTACAGGCGCAATACTCCACGATATTGGGAAAATAAGCGAGTTCGACTATAAGGTTAAGATAGATTATTCAGACGAAGGAAGGCTGCTTAACCATATTGTCATAGGCGTACAGATGATCGAGGAAAAACTCAGAAATATTAAAAATTTTCCTGATGAACAGGCATTATTAATAAAGCATATGATTGTAAGCCATCATGGAACAAGAGATTTTGGTTCGCCTGAACCACCCAAAACGATTGAGGCTGTATTACTTAACTATATTGACGAGATAGATTCAAAGGTAAACGGCATACGGGAATTTATTGACAGAGAAGATCCAGGTAAAAAATGGACATCCTTTCACAGATTACTGGAACGCTTTTTTTACATAGGAAAAAATAAAGAAAATTTAACTGATTAACACCCTTAAAAAGTAGAAGGACGGCAAAGTAAAAAGCTTTAGTTTCAAGGCGCGCAAATTCTGAGGAGAGAGACGTACTTATTGCTACGTCGCAATGACGAAGGATGCAGCGCAACGCAGAAAATGAACTTTTTACGAAGCCGTCAACTGATTAAAATGTTTATAACTCTTGAAGGCATAGAAGGTTCAGGCAAGACGACTCAGATAAAGAATATAGCTGAATTCTTGCAGAGTAAGGGACAGGACTGCTTTATAACCCGGGAGCCGGGAGGTACGAAGACCGGAGAAAAAATTCGGGCTATCCTTCTTGATCCCGAAAGCAGAGATATGGATCCTCTGACTGAGCTTCTTCTGTATATGGCAGACAGGTCTCAGCATATTAAGGAATTTATATATCCATCCTTAGCTTCAGGCAAAACCGTTTTATGTGATCGTTATTATGATGCCACAGTTGTCTATCAAGGCTTTGCAAGGGGACTTGATATAGGACTTATAAACAGGTTGCATGAATTGGTCTTTGAAGATTTAAAACCCGACATAACGATTCTTCTTGATCTGCCACCTGAAACAGGCTTAACGCGGGCATGGGAACAAATAGAAAACGGCTCAAGGACTGCTCTTGAAACCCGTTTTGAAAAAGAAACCCTCTCATTTCACCAAAAGGTAAGAGCCGGCTACCTTGAGCTTGCTAGAAAAGAGCCTTTGAGATTCAGAATTGTTGATGCATCAAATGATGAAAATCAGGTTGAAAATGACATAATAAAGACTTTGGGGAATTGGAAATAAATAATATACCATCTTGCTTGTCTTTTTGCCCATCTTCGGCGTTGCGGCTTTCGTTACATAGCCTTGCTATGCGCCTTCAACCGCGCCTTGAAGATGAACAAAAATCCTGCGCAATCTTGGTATATTTTTTATTTCCAAGTCCCTTATCTGCAAGATGGATATAAAGCCAATGATTCATTCTATCTTAGCTGCTATAGGCAATACGCCGCTAGTGGAAATAAGGAAATTAAACCCGAATCCGAAGGTTAAGATACTCGCAAAACTGGAATATTTTAACCCGGGAGGTTCAATAAAAGACAGAACCGCTCTTTATATGATTGAGGAAGCGGAAAAATCCGGTTTACTTACACACAACAAGACTGTTATCGAGGCTACAAGCGGTAATACAGGGATCGGACTTGCTCTGGTATGCGCTGTAAAAGGGTATAAACTGCTGTTAACAATGTCTGAGGCCGTAAGCGCTGAAAGGCAAAAGATTTTGAAGGCTCGGGGCGCTGAAATTTTACTGACGCCTGGGCATCTTGGAACAGATGGCGCCATTGAGGAGGTATATAATCTGGCGCTGAAAAACCCGGATACGTACTATATGACAGATCAGTTCAATAATGAAGCCAACTGCCTGGCGCACTACCATGGAACAGCCGAAGAAATCTGGGAACAAACCAAAGGCAATGTATCAATGATTATTGCAACCATGGGAACAACCGGCACTCTCATGGGCGTCTCAAAAAGGCTGAAAGAATACAACCCTGATATAAAAATAATTGGCGTAGAACCCTACCTCGGTCATAAAATCCAGGGCTTAAAGAATATGAAGGAGGCATACCGTCCGGAAATTCTTGAAAAAAACCGTCTTGATAAAATAGTCAATATTGATGACGAAGAAGCCTTTGAAATGACAAGGAAACTTGCAAAAAAAGAAGGCCTGTTCGTCGGCATGAGCAGTGGCGCAGCTATGGTTATCGCCGGAAAAGAAGCTGAAACCATGACTGAAGGTACAATAGTTGTAATATTCCCGGACGGTGGTGAGCGGTACCTCAGCACACCTCTTTTTGCAGTACAAGACAAAGTCGGCCTTCAATTTTTTAATACAATGAGCCGGACTAAAGAACCATTTGATCCGATTCAGCCAGGGAAGGTTTCCATATATTCATGCGGCCCTACAGCTCACGCCAGAATGGACATGGGAGAATGCCGCCGTTTTGTCTTTGCCGATATTCTAAGCCGTTATCTTGATTTCAGAGGCTATTCTGTTACCCACATTATGAATATAACTGATATGGATGACAAAACCATAAATGGTTCTGGAAAAGCGGGTCTTTCTCTCTCTGAATTTACAGAAAGACACATTGATTATTTCAAGAAAGATCTGGCTGCCCTTAACATTAAACCTGCCGCGGAATATCCAAAGACAAGCGAACATGTCGAAGACATGGTCTTGCTGGCTGAAAAACTCGTTAATAAAGGATTTGCATATGAAAAACTCCGTTCGCTGTATTTTGATATTTCCCGTTTTTCAGATTATGGAAAACTATCAGGTATTGACTTAAACAAGATAAAAATCGGAGCAACAGTAGATCTGGATGAATATGAAAAGGACAATCCACGAGATTTTACTCTTTTCAAAAGATCCAGGCTTTCAGAGCTCAAAAGGGGAATATATGTCAAGACAGACTGGGGCAATGCTCGTCCGTCATGGCATATACAGTGCGCTGCCATGTCCATGAAATATCTTGGCGAATTCTTTGATATCCATACCAGCAGCAGGGCGCTCGTATTTCCTCATCACGAAAATGAAATAGCTATAGCTCAATCTTTAACCGGCAAGCCTCTGGCCAAATACTGGATACATTGTGATCAGGTTCTGATTAACGACAAGAACATGGGTAACAAAAAAAATAGGCTTACTCTTGAAGAACTCTATGATCTCGGCTTTTCCGGAAGAGAAATAAGGTACTGGCTTTTTTCAAGCCATTACAGAAAACCCATTAATTTCTCAGTCGAACGGCTCAAATATGCCAGGCATTCCTTAAAAAGACTTGATATATGTATTAATTCTTTGATGAATTTAAAAGATGAGCTTTCTTATCCTGAACTTGACCAGCTTATTTATGATATCAAACATGGCGTTGTTGCTGCTATGGACGATGATCTGAATATTTCAGCAGCACTGGCTTCGATTTTTAATATCATAAAACAAATAAACATATTGATCCTGAAAAAAATGCTCGGCAAAGAGGATGCCTCCAATATTATAGATGCATTTCGAAATATTGATTCAGTGCTGGGAATATTTAACTTTGGAGATGAATTTTCAAATCCTGAAATCCTGCGCCTGATTGAGGAAAGGAATAAGGCCAGAGCAGAAAAAAACTGGGATCTTGCTGATAAGATACGTGAACAGCTAATATCACTTGGAGTTACAGTGAAAGACCAGAAAATTATTAATCAGAGGAAATCATGAAACCAATATATTTTCCATTTACGCATATTTCCGAACCGGTTTTAGAGGCGCTTTCCGCCTTTTTCAAGCAAATTATCGTTTATCAGCCATCATCTCTTAACATACCTGAAAGTATGCAAAAACAGGCTGATAGTAATTTACTTGAAATTCGTATCCCAGTTAAGGGAGATGAAAATAAAATTGATGGTATTGTAAAAGACTACAAAAGCTGGGCAAACATTCATCAGGGAAGCGAAATGGCTTTTTTTAAGACAAAGCCGGATATGATTCCCTTTTTTGGCGAGTTTTCCACTTCACAAATCAAAGCAGATATAAAAAAGAAGGAGCAAAAACAACAGAACGAAAAAAAACAGGACTCTCTTTTAAATGCAAGAATTTTTCTTCATATGGCCCAGGAATTCGACTCGCAAAACTGGGAAATAAACAAAGAGCTTCTATTATTGGAAGAAAAAGCATCAGATCTCATTGACGATCTCAAAGGAGAGGATGAATTATCATTTAAAGGAAACGATAGAGAAAAGGCATTAAAAATAGATTATCAAAGCGACTATATGACACCTGATCGAATTATTGCATGGACACATTTGCTGCAATACGATAGAGATATGTCAAACCTGTTTATAACAAATAGCCGCTCAGCTATTGAGCATCTGGTAGAAAAAACTCCTGAAGCAAAAATTGTACTTAGTATTGATTCAATACCGCTGACTAACAGCAGGGATAAAAAGACAGAAAAATGGCAGGAAAGTTTAATCAAGCAACTTGAATTACTTCTGGAAAATTCTCTGCCTGCATCAGAAGACATCAAAATTAAATCTCCTTTTGATAAAGACGACGGCAAAAAAGTTTCATTAACATTATATCTTGTCCCGGGCGAATCTCCTTATAAATTTTTTACCCGCATCGCCTGGCATAAAACGCCTGTTAAAGAAATAAATAAGGAGGCCGGATTTAACAGTACTCTGATAGGATTTGTTGAATTTTAATCCACAGATTACGCAGATTACACAGATTTTCATGAGTTAGCTGCTTATAATTATTACCCCAGAAAAAATTATCAAAATTTATCAGAATACTTGACTAACATTATTAATTGGTATAAGGAACATTTCTGATGTGTAAAATATGTAAAAAATCAAGTTTGATTTTATAACCGTTAATTATTTTTTTAGGAAAGGAGACTTTTTCAAATGGCTTTTAAACCTACTGTCGACCTGGATAAATGTGAAGGTTGTGAAGAATGTGTGGAGAACTGCCCTTCTGACGTTCTGGAAATGAAGGATGACAAAGCATTCGTAGCTAATGAGGATGAATGTCTTGGCTGTGAAACATGCATCGAAGTTTGCGAACAAGGTGCTATTACCATTGAAGAAATTTAATTAATAAGCACTTTTTTCATTTTTCTGTTAGCTGATAAGGTGGGCCGCAAGCCCACCTTTTTAATTTTCTGAAAAACAATCAAAACTATTTCCTTACAGAAGCATAAATCTCGGCCATAAGCATCCGCCAAAAACATACAATGGCCTATCCCCTTTCTTTTTACTGCAACATGCAATTGATTTATATCTTTGTTTCCTTTTTTTGACCGAGCCCTTAGATAATGTCTGATAATAATTCTATAATAAAATATCCTGGCATGGCTCTTGTGAAACAAAAGCTTTATAAATCAGGAATTAAGGATTTATCTGCTCTATCGTCATTACCTGTTGACAATAGTATAAAGCCTGAAGAAACTGTAGCTGTGGCTGTTGGGAGCAGAAACATTAGTAAAATTGAGGAAATCCTTTACTATTGTTTGAACTTTCTAAAAACAAAGGGACTCAAGCCTTTCATCATACCAGCCATGGGAAGTCACGGGGGTGCCGCAAGTGACGGTCAGAGGTATGTACTTGCAAAACTTGGGATCACGGAATCTGCGATGGGAGTTCCCGTTGTTTCGGATATGGATGTCGAATGTATAGGCGAGGTCCCAAAAGGTCCGAAAATATATATTTCAAAAGCAGCTTTAAAGGCAGATCATATAGTAATTATTAACAGAATAAAGAACCATACCAAGTTCAGAGCTGATATAGAAAGCGGCCTGTGTAAGATGCTGTCAATAGGTCTCGGCAAAGCAAAAGGTGCGGCTGAATTTCATCAATGCGCTATAAAGAATAGCTTCAGAATTATTGAAGATGCTGCAAAAATTATAATTAATAAGTGTAATATTCTTTTTGGAATAGCCCTTCTGGAAGATGGATTTGGGGATTTAGCCCATGCAGAAGCAATTTTGCCATCATCAATTATAGAACGTGAAAAAATACTTCTCAAAGATGCTGCCGCAATGATGGGACATATCCCATTTGACCTTCTCGATATATTAATCATAGATTATATCGGCAAAAATATCAGTGGAATCGGCATGGATTCTAATATTACAGGCAGACACAGGGATATTCTGGGAGATTTTAATACTGCTCCCCATGTTAAACGTATATTTGTAAGGAAACTATCACCTGATTCAGATGGCAATGGTCACGGAATCGGCCTTGCAGATTTTACCACAAAACGGCTGGTCGATGCACTGGATTTTAAAAAAACATATACAAATGCGATCACAGCGATTTCGCCTGAAAAAGCGGCAATACCGATACATTTTGACACAGACCGAGAATCGCTTGAAGCATGTGCAAAAACCATAGGTTTAAACTCAACGGAAGATGCACGTATCGTCAGGATTAAAGATACAGCGACCCTCGAACTTTTACAGGTTTCAAAAGCACTTTTGCCGGATATTTTATCAAATCCCAATCTAAAACAGATAACAGAATGGACTCCTTTTCAGTTTGACAATAATGGCAATCTACTTGAACCTAAATTGTTTTCCTTATTGTCCCGGTAAAAGGTTATGAAAGAAGATCAAATTATCCATCATTTTATTTTTCAGACAAAGTTTGGTTATTCTGCAATTTTTTATAAAAAAAGTCCGTTTTTACTAACAAGAATAGTGCTCCCTAAAACAAATAATAAAAACAAACGGCAAGATTACAAGCCGCATCAAAAAGCCATTATTATATCAAAATTAATAATAGATTATTTTAATGGGACGCCTGTTCATATGCTCAGGCCTTCATGGGAATGGCTGGATACAAGCGGACTGACCGAGTTGCAGAAATCCGTATATTCCGCCACGGCAAAAATTCCATATGGAAAACTGAGTTCATACAAAGAAATCGCTGAAGTCATTAACAGTCCCAATGCCTATCGTTTTGTAGGCACCACACTTGCCAAAAACCCCCTTCCTGTCCTTATACCATGTCACAGGGTAATCCGAAGCAATAATACAATCGGCCAGTTCGCCGGAGGAAAGAATCTGAAAATAAAAATGATAGAACTCGAAAAAGAATACCGTTAAAAAATTTCATTTCAAACCACTATCGAGCAATCATCATCAATGAAATGTACTATTCATCAGAGATGGAATTGGCTCTATCGTTAGTTTAAAACCAAGGGAATTCAATATAATATCCAATGTTTTTAATCTTGGATTGCCGTTCTTCGACAATGTCCTGTATAAACTTTGCCGATTCAGTTCTGTCTTTCTTGCGAGTTCGGTTATACCTCCTTGAGCATCTGCAACGGTTCTAATAGCAATAAGAAAAGCTTCAATATTTCCATCCTTTTCATATTCATCAAGAGATGCTTTGAGATATTCCGATGCCTCATTAGGGTCCCGCATTGTTTCTTTAACAAAATTTCTGTAATTTCTCATGACATCCTCCTGCTAATATATTTATTCCAGTATTTTTTTGCTTTTTTAACATCCTTTGTTTGTGTTGATTTATCCCCGCCACAAAGTAACAGAATAATGGTATTGTCAATTTCACCATAATAGATTCGGTAACCCGGTCCAAAATGGAGTCTGAATTCAGAAACTCCCTCGCCGATAAATTTGCAATCACCTAAATTACCGGTTTCCACCCTATCAAGCCTTGTAAATATTCTGGCCCGTATTGGAGTAGATACTGTTTTTATCCATTTTGTAAATGGCTCATTACCATTACTGTCTTGGAATATTTTGATTTTCTTTTTTGTTACATCCATAATTAATTGTCGCCAATACACGACAAAATGTCAATAATAAATTTGATTTGTATTTTCTGGTAGGAATTGACCCGGTAGCCTACTGAGATAATGGCATCGAGATTGTAGAATTTTGTTTTGAACTTTGAGATCTTCCGGCTTGTCCGGGTTAGGCATTCATGATTTTTATGATTCGTTCATCCAGGCAAGAACGCAGAAAGGTATTCATCGGCTTCTGATCACCAGATTCGTAAAAAGCCAGCATCAGTTGATTAAATTCTAACTGTCTCTTGGCGGGAAGATTAATCGCAGGATACCCGGCACTCAATAATAGCCCGTTCATAATGAAACGTCCCATGCGTTTGTTTACATCATAAAAAAATTGACATCGAGCCATCGTAAGAAATAAGAAGATTGCCCGATCATAAATATCCGCTATTTTATAGGCTTGAGCCACCATATTATCAAATAAAGCAGGCAACATAACGGCTTCCGGTGGCATATACTCAGTGCCTGCAATAGTAACCTCGCCAGAACGGAATCCGCCACATTCCAAAGCTTCTTCTTTACCTGCAATTTGATGAAGTTCACATGCTTTTTCAGCCGTGACTTCAAATCTACCTTTTTCAATCCATTCAAATAAAGTACGCCATGTTTTACCCTGGTTTAGAGCAATTTGCTGATCAGATATCTTATGTCCGCCAATTGTTACTCCATCTAATAGCATTTGGATTTCCGGCAGGGTAAAATTGATGCCTTCCAGGTTTACTGCATCAAAAACCAGCTCGGCTAATTGGCGTTTAGCAAGCATCAAAGCTTTATCCTGATCAGGCTTCATATTCCACTGGTTATCTTTCACTTTTATCATTTGTATTTTATTATTAGTGACTACTCACGTAGTCAGGCTGAAGCTGTTTAGACTGAAGGCTGAAGGGGTCAGAAGAGTACGATTGCCGTACTTTAGCGGAAACATCTGATTCTTGCACCAAATATGGCTTCAAAATGCGCTTTTTCCTAACAGCCTTCAGCCTATCCACCTGAGTAGTTACTATTTTTTTATCTTGTCGGCATCTCCGTGTTTCGAATGAATGCTCTAAAAAATATAAGTTGTTTTTTTCCGATTGCAACCTTGATAAGGTTATATTTTACTTTGACTTTATACAAAAGCAAGCTCTATTATGGAAACAAAAATTCCAAAAAGGAAGTATATATGGAAATAATAACTCGCTTTTTCCGGGATACAAAACAGAGCTTTTTTTTTGTTTGGGCCGCGAGGTACCGGTAAATCTACATGGGAAGATAATTTAGGAGGAGATAATGAGCGAAATAAGAATGACGGGAGAGATTAGAACAGATTATGATTGTGAAATAACAGGCCTTCCGGCGGAAAGATGGGGTGAAGCTGTATTCAAGGCTGGAGACGAAGAAATAGTCTTGGAAGTCAGTGTGGAGAAAAACATTATAGTATCAATAATGGCTGGAGATGATGCAGTGTGGAAGGGGACCCTGGAGGGATTAAAGGAACTTCTTAAAAGCCAGGTCAAACCCCAATAATAACAGTTCACGGTTAACAGTTCACGGTTAAAATGCTTCAGTCGTTGCACTGTTCATTGAAAAAACTGTGAGATTTAAACCGTGAACTATTATACCTAAATTAGGGCAGAGCATTACTCGACAGGATAACCGGCCTTTTCCCAGGGAACCCAGCCGCCTTCAATATTTGTAACGTTTTTATATCCCATACGTACCAGAGTATGGGCGGCAAGTGATCCGCGCCCTCCCACCTTGCAGTAAGCGACGATTTGGGCATTTTTATCAGGTATTTGATTGTTAATCATAAATTCCAGCAATCCTCTCTCAATATGAACGGCCCCCGGTATATGACCCATTTTAAATTCTTTTGCTGTCCTTACATCAAGGAAGATATGCCCTCCTTCATCGAGCAACTCCTTTGCAACCGAGACAGGAACGTTGGTTACATGTTCGTTTGCTTCAGCGACCAGATCTTTGGTGGTCATCACTTTTGGAGTTGTACAACCAGCGACCAGATCTTTGGTGGTCATCACTTTGGGGGTTGTACAGCCACCTATAATAAGGCTGACTCCTAATAATAAAGCAATAATTAGCGTCGAATATTTTTTCATAAAATCCTCCTCTGGTATTTATTTCCACAGCCCTTAGTAGCTGAACTGTTCTTCTATTTGTCTATCTTTTTCGGTATCATTTCCGGCGAGATGATAACGTCATTGTTTGCATTTTTATAAGCTGGTTCTACGTCCTTTTCAAGCAGGAAAAGATTGGTATTTCCGTGACATGAATTGCATGTTTTGTTTTGTGGGGTCTGCCTCCTGATATTATGAGGAGTTGCAGGTTTCCATGTGGGAAGTACGTCAAAATTGGAAAGCCCGTTATCAACATAATAAGCGAAGGTTCCCTGATCTACAGGGATGTGGCGTACGACAACAAACTTTTCGGGCCTTTTTTTGCTTTTAAGAGAATTAAAACCTATCTTAAAATCAATGGTTGAGCGTTTTGTTTTAAAACATTCAATGCCCTGTTTGTCCTTTTCTACATGACAGCCATAACAATTCTTGTACTTTACTGAATGACAGACCTGGCAACTGACCCTGTCTCTGTGTAGTGTGTGCTGGTCTGCATTTTTTGACTTTGAATCATAAATATTTAAATGGCAGTCCAAACACTTAGGGCCGTTTTCAACTTCGTACCGGTTTGCATAGTCCTTGCCGTCACCATGCATTTCATCTGCCTTGTGGCATTTACTGCATTTAAAGTATTTTTCTTTGTGTATATCAGGAGGCATCCCTTTATTTTCACCAAAATATTCTTTTTTTATTCGGCTTCCGTGACAGGCAGTGCATACCAGGTTCATTGGGGGACTTTTTTGAAAAAGATGACCATCCAACAGCCCTCCACCCACGGATTCAGGACGGCTGATGTGGCACTGACCGCAACTGCTGTGGCAGGAAGTACAATGAGATTTTCTTGCATCATCAACTTTTGAATGCACAATTTTGTCAAGACTTGATCGTTTATCGATAATTTTTTTGAATGGCCCCAGATTAATATGGAGACTGCTTTTGTAATGCCTGGCAATATCATCGTGGCATGATCCGCATGTGTTTGAAGGATCAGGAAATGAAGGATCTTTTATTACACCATTGTGCGCTGTTTTCCAGTCAGGATCATCGGGGTTACCTTCATGACATTCATGACATCCAATTTTACCATGATTTTCGTCTTCTATAAAAGAGGAGTCAATAAACACCTTCTCATGCGGAGCCAACGGCTCCACAAAGCCTCCTCAACCTTCACCTGAGGTTTCAGAAGAAATTGCAGGTTGGGACAGGCTGGTTTCAGCTATTTCCCGTGTAATTTTTATAAGATTTCTAGCGCTGGTATGGCATTTAAAACATTGATTTTCATTCTCAGCGCACTGTACATCGCGGTTTGCATTACACAAGAATAAAAATGCTAAAACCAGAGAAATAATAATTGTTATCTTTGCGAGTTTCATTTTTTGTTAAAATTTTATGTGACTACTCACGTAGTCAGGCTGAAGCTGTTTAGGCTGAAGACTGAAGGGGTCAGAAGAGCACGATTGCCGTACTTTTAGCGGAAACATCTGATTCTTGCACCAAACATGGCTTCAAAATGCGCTTTTTCCTAACAGTCTTCAGTCTTCAGCCT
>JAJSZW010000076.1 GCA_030262895.1 Deltaproteobacteria bacterium
GCTTTATGTACTTTTCAGAGGGACCACCACGTTACGTGTACTTATAGTTATTGCTTTCCTTTGGTTTTTTCAGCGCATTGCGGCATATTTAGGTTTAATTATTACAAGCTGGGCGGTTCAGGGAGTAACTGCTGTTGCTGCACTCATAATAATAGTTATTTTTAGAAATGAAATACGTTCTGTCCTTCAGGCAAAGAATTTAAAGGCAATTCTCTGGGGGGTTTCCCCTAAAACTATTAAGACACCCGTAGAAATAGTTGTTGAAAGTGTTTATGAAATGGCAAGAAAGAAAATTGGTGCCTTAATTGTTTTTCCGGCAAAAGAGGATTTAAAAGAGCTTATCCAGAATGGAGTTCCCTGGCGCGGACGAATATCAAAAGAAATGATAATGAGTATATTCTGGCATGGCAACCCTGTGCATGACGGTGCAGCCGTGATTCAGGGAGATCAGATTACAGATGTCGGGGTTATTCTTCCGCTATCAAACCGAAAAAATATCCCTTTACATTACGGTACACGGCACAGGGCAGCCGCCGGCCTGGCCGAGATTACGGATGCTTTGGTTATAGTTGTGTCAGAGGAAAGAGGTAATGTGCTTGTTGCCAAAGGATCCGACATGAGGGTTATTGAACGAAAGGATGAGCTTGTAACAATACTGCAAGAGCAGGTGGGCATTACTACTAAAGCTTTGGATTATGTAAGAAAAGAAAAAATTAAGACGGGACTTGCTGCCGTTGCTTCTGTTTTATTTATAATTGGTGTATGGTTCAGCTTTTCAAGGGGTCTTGAGACCATGATTACGCTTGAGATTCCGATAGAATATATGAATCGTGATGCAAGAGTAGAAATTATAGACACTTCTGTTAATGTCGTTAATCTTAATCTTAGCGGGTCTGGAACTATTATTAAAACTATCAGGCCTGACCAGGTTAATGTTAAACTTGATCTGGACAAAGCGGTTATTGGTCGCAATACTTATACTATAACTAAAGAAAATATTACGTTGCCTCCCGGAGCTTTCCTGAAAGGCGTTAACCCCTCTGTTGTTGAGGTTACCCTTGATGTGCCAATAGCAAAAGAACTGCCTGTACAGGTTGATTGGACTGGAAAATTACCTGAAAATTTAATGCTATCTGAGGCAAGGCTTGATCCGGAAAAATTGCTGGTACAGGGTGGAAGCCATATGCTGAAAAATATTTCAACAATATATACTGAAAAAGTTTTACTTGATAATATATCAGAATCCGGTAAAATTTCTGTTAAGCTGGTACTTAATCCAGCCTCGTTGAAAATTGCACTCGGGTCAAAAGACAGAATTTCAATTGAGTATGTTGTAAAGAAAAGACTTTAATAAGTTATAAAGGTGTCATAATATTTATTTTGGTATGACAAAAAATTATATGGATAACTTTGTACGATCATGGTATGTTCTTCATACAAAAAGCAGGTTCGAAAATGTTGTAAATGAAGGCCTTGCAAAAAAGTCAATAGATGTTTTTCTCCCAAAGATTAAGGTCAGGAGCAAACGCCGTGATAGAAAAGCCATGATTCAAGTGCCGCTTTTTCCGGGATATATGTTTGTTAAAACCGATCTTAATCCTTATGAGCATATTGAAATCGTTAAAACTGTCGGAGCTGTCCGTATAATTGGAAATAAGGACGGTCCTTTGGCAGTTCCCCAGGAGAGCATTGAATCCCTGAAAATCATAGTGGCCGGCAATAGCTCTGTGACAACCGGTACCCGATTGAGAAAAGGGGATATAGTTATGGTGACTAACGGCCCCTTTGCAGGTGTAGCGGGAACTTTTATCAGGTACAAGGGAAAAAAGCGAGTTGTGGTTTATATTGAAGCTCTCGGCCAGTTTGCAAGTGTGGAAGTCGGGGAGGATGATGTTGAAATAATACCCGAATTATTATAGAGTTTCAGATAATTTAATTTCACAAGGCTATAACCTAAGTTGTACGTCGTCGAGAATTTTGACTGATAACGCAGTGAAATTATTTATCTGAAACTCTATAGCATAAGTGCTTGACTTCTTATGAACTTATGTTTAATAGTTTATTACAGAGTTTCAGATAATTAATTTCACAAGGCCAGAAGGAGGAAGGCGTATTAGTTATACGTCGACGACTGATAACGCAGTGAAATTATTTATCTGAAACTCTGTATATGGGATTATCAGTTATTGCATGGAGGATTATAGATGAATAAATTGGAACTTATTTCAGTCTTGAAAGCTGAGGCTAACATTTCAAAATCGGAGGCGGCAAAGGTTGTTCAAATATTTTTCGATAGCATGGCGGAAGCTATGGCTAAAGGAAAGCGTGTTGAAATTAGAGGCCTTTGCAGTTTTTTTGTTAAAGAATACAAAAGCTACACAGGAAGAAATCCAAAAAGCGGCGAGAAGGTAATAATAAAACCCAAAAAACTTCCTTTTTTCAAATCGGGGAAAGAACTGAAAGAACGGGTAGATAATTAAATTTGTGTCCTGGTTTGAATCAATAATAGATCAAGAACAGCCAATAAGACTTTTAAAAAATATTCTTCTGAACATGACCATTCCTAATGCCCTTCTTTTTACCGGTACTGACGGAATTGGGAAAAGCACTACTGCTCTCGCTTTTGCAATGGCATGCAATTGCGGGGGGGGAGAAGCCCTTTCAGCAGCGGATCCCTGCGGTCGTTGCAGATCGTGCAGGAAAATCCAATCAGGTAACCACCCGGATATAATTCGAGTTGAGCCGTCTGGTCCTTTTATCAGGATCAAACAAATCCGTGACATTTGTGATACGCTTTCACTGAAGCCATACGAGGCAAGATTACGTATCGTTATAATTTCCGATGCCCAGGCCATGAATCCTCAAGCAGCTAATGCTCTGCTTAAGGTGCTGGAAGAACCACCTGCGCGAACTGTTTTAATACTTACTGCCGTGCAGACATCTGATTTGCTTCCAACAATTGTATCGCGCTGTCAGCATATCAGATTTAGCCCCATTCATAGAGAAAAGCTAAAGACTTTTCTGGTTGAAAAACATGGGGTTAATGCTGAAGATGCAGCAATATTTTCAGCCATGGCAAACGGGAGTATGACCAAGGCTCTTTCTATGATAAAAAAGAATAGCCAGGCGAATTGGATTTGCCTCAGGGACTGGCTGTTAAATATTATTGGATTGGAAAAGACCGGATCTTTGTCTTTAGAGCCGATTATTATACTTCTCTCATTTGCGGAAAGATTATCAAAAAACAAAGAAATTATTCAGGACTCTCTTGAGATTATTAAAACTTATTTGCGTGACCTGATTATTTATAAATATAGCCCTGAAAAAATTATCAATAAAGACTTGATCCGCAAGATTCAATATGCTTCACAAAAAATTGCGGTCAAATCGCTTCTTTTAAAAATAGAAGCCATTCAGACAGCACAGAAAGATATACGGGCAAACACAAATTTAAGACTGACCCTAGAAGTAATGATGTTGAGGCTTGCAAGGGTTGAGAAATTTGGAATATGAGAAAAATTGTTAGAATAAGATTTAAACCTGCAGGTAAGCTTTATGACTTTGACTGCGGTGCGTTTGTTTTAAATAAAGATGACAATGTGATTGTTGAAACCGAGCAGGGGCTTGGTTTAGGGGTTGTTGCCATTTCACCTCTCCCCTATGAGGAAAAGTTGTCGAACAGGCCTTTGAAACAGGTTTTCCGTTTAGCTAATGAAGAAGATTTTAAGCAAAGAAAGAAAAATCTTGTGACTGAAAAAAAGGCTCAGTCTTTTTGCCTTGACTGCATAAAACAATTAGGGCTTAAAATGAATCTTTTTTCTGTTGAAAGCACCTTTGATGCAGGTAAATTAACATTTTTTTTCACTTCTGAAGGCCGTGTGGATTTTCGGCAGTTGGTAAAGATGCTTGTCAAAGAGTTCGGGGTAAGAATTGAGATGCGGCAGGTGGGGATACGCAATCAGGCCAAGATGTGCGGTGGCATAGGGAGATGCGGGCGTGAAATTTGCTGTTCGGCATTCATAGAAAAATTCGGTCCTGTATCCATACGTATGGCAAAGGACCAAGGTTTGTCCTTGAACCCAACCAAGATATCCGGCATGTGTGGTCGCCTTATGTGCTGTCTGACTTTTGAACATGAAACTTATCAAAAACTGAGGGGAAAATTTCCAAAAATCGGCAGATTAGTGAATACATCCGGTGGCAAGGGCAAAGTTATTCGTCATAACTTAATATGTAACAGGCTGACCGTTCGTTTAGATAGTGGTCCGGAAATAGAGGCCCGGTTAGATGAACTTATAAAAGGAGAGGAATAGGAAATGCCAAAGCCCTACTATATAACAACGCCCATCTATTATGTTAATGCAAGGCCTCATCTGGGGCATGCTTATTCTACCATTGCTGCGGATGTTGCGTGCCGATATAATTTAATGCGCGATAGAGAGACTTTCTTTCTTACCGGTACTGATGAGCATGGAGACAAAATTGTTCGTGCCGCAAAGAATGAGAATCTTAGCCCCAGGGCATACGTAGATAAAATAAGCGGTCTTTTTAAAGACCTTTGTCCGGAACTCAGAATTAGATACAATCATTTTATACGCACCACAGACCCGGCTCATATCGCAGTGGTAAAGAATATACTGCAAAAGATATATGATTCGGGTGAAATATATTTTAGTGAATATAAAGGACTTTACTGTTTTGGCTGTGAAAGGTTTTACACTGAGCGTGAGCTTGTTGACGGCAAATGTCCTGATCATAAAACAGAACCTGAAGTTATCAAGGAATCCAATTATTTTTTTAAGATGAGCAAATATCAGGACTGGCTTGTAGACCATATTAATAATAATCCTGATTTCATATACCCCGAGCGATACAGAAATGAAGTTTTGTCTTTTTTAAGCGAACCGCTTGAAGACCTGTGCATATCTCGTCCAAAAACACGCCTTGAATGGGGTATCAGTCTTCCATTTGATGATAACTATGTCACATATGTATGGTTCGACGCTTTAATAAATTATATCTCTGCCGTAGGATACCCGGATGGAGAACTTTTTAAAAAATTCTGGCCGTATGTTAATCACATTGTTGCCAAAGATATCCTTAAGCCCCATGGTATTTACTGGCCTATTATGCTGAAGGCAGCAGGCATTCCGGTTTATAAGCGTCTGAATGTTCATGGATACTGGAATGTTGACCAGAGCAAGATGTCCAAAAGTCTCGGCAATGTGATAGAACCTCTTCAAATAAAAAATAAATACGGGCTGGATGCGTTCAGGTTTTTTATCATGCGGGATATGGTGTTTGGCCTTGACTCCAGTTTTTCTGAAGAGTCTATGGTGCAGCGCATTAATTCTGATCTGGCAAATGACCTGGGGAATCTGTTTAGCAGGGTTCTTGCAATGGCTCACAAATATTTCTCAGGGGAAATTCCGGAAGTTGATCCTGTTTTAGAGCAGGAGTTACAGCTTGGCCTTGAATCAGATGCAATTAAGGCTATTGATAAATTCGAGAGCGCTATGGAAAAGTTTGAATTTCATAAGGCTCTCATAGCTGTCTGGGAATTTATAAGCCGGATGAACAAATATGTTGATATCACAGCGCCATGGGAACTCGCGAAGAAGAAATCCAGCAGAAAACAGCTTGAAGCTGTAATCTATAATCTTCTTGAAGGACTCAGAGTCATATCCGGTCTTGTCTATCCGGTAATGCCGGACACTTCTGCAAACATGCAGAAGCATCTCGGAATGAATCCTGATGAGAGTTATTACAGATTAGAAATTCTTAAAAAATGGGGAACTATGAAATCAGGTATCAAACTTCCCAAATCAGTTACTCTTTTCCCAAGAGTTGACTTAAAAGAAAATGAGCTTTATTCTGGTGAGAACTCTTCGGAAAAAATATTGCCCGATCTTAAACCAGAGATATCTATGGAAGAATTTAATAGGGTTGATCTAAGGATAGCTACCGTGGTTCATGCTGAAGTAATTCCAAGGGCAAAAAAGCTTCTTAAAATAGAGGTTGATTCAGGGAAAAAGCTAACAATTGTGGCTGGGATTTCAGAAGGCTATAATCCGGATGACATTATCGGCAAACAGGTAATTGTTGTCGCTAATTTGAAACCAGCCAAAATTATGGGGATATTGTCAAAGGGTATGTTACTGGCCGGCTTTGATGGTAATATCTGCGCTCTCGGAACTGTTGATAAGAAAATTAAGCCAGGGACTTCTCTGACCTAATAACCGAGTTGTTTGTTATTTATAGCAATAACTAATAATGAAACAAAACAGATTCAAATCCGAGCATAAAATTTTTAAGAAACCTGGCTGGAAAGATTATCAGGCAAGGCTGAAAAAATCTGTCTTAATAAACAGATTAAGCAAAAGAATTATTAAATACTCCTCTTTCCTTATATTAACGCTGATTAGTTTTTATTTAATATCCGGCAAACTTGGCGAAACCGCATTTAATTACTCACAAAAAGATTATAATCGTGCATCTAAAGAGCAGCTTTCAAACAGAAAGCTGATTGACAAAAATGATGTTCAGTCCCTGCTGGATAACCAGGTCTTTGTCAACCTTAAAGATAAGAGTTTTGATTTAGTTGTAGACGGCCATAAATTAAGAGTTAATACCAGCCTTGATCCTTCTCTGCAAAATTATTTACAAAAAAAAATTGATAAGTCCACATCTCGATATGTCGGGATTGTTGCTATGGAACCTTCTACGGGCAGGATTTTGTCAATGGTTAGTTTCGACAAAACAGATCCGTCAAACAATCCATGCATAGACAGCGAATTTCCTGCCGCGAGTATTTTTAAGATTGTTACAGCAGCGGCAGCCATTGAAAAATGCGGTTTTAATTTAAACTCTAAATTTTCATACAACGGCGGGAAATACACTTTATATAAATCCCAGTTGAAAAATAAGACAAATAAATACACCAACAGGATAACATTAAAGGACTCATTTGCCCAATCAGTCAATCCTGTATTCGGAAAGATAGGAGAGCATCACCTTGGTAAAAACAATCTTGAAGAATATGCATTAGCATTCGGCTTTAACCGAAAAATTAATTTTGAGATTCCACTTTCTCCGAGTTTTATTTCTTTATCTGATGATCCTTACCACTGGGCTGAAGTTGCCTGCGGTTTCAACCATGGAACCAAAATGTCAGCTCTTCACGGAGCCGTTATAAGCTCGGCAATTCTTAATCAGGGCAGGATGATAGAACCTACGATTGTTGATCAAATAATTGATGGCAAGGGTCATACCATTTATCGCAGCCATTTGGTTACTATGAACCAGGCGATAACCTCCGAATCATCAGATATAGTTAACCGCCTCATGAGGGCATCGGTACGTTCAGGCACTTGCAGTAAAGCGTTTAGAGGTTACCGAACCGATCATATTCTTTCAAAGCTGAATGTAGGCGGCAAAACGGGTTCTATGGGCACTAAAAAACACGATGGCAGATATGACTGGTTTGTGGGTTTTGCTGAGGAAAAGGAAGGATCTGGAAAGCTTGTCGTATCTGTTATTGTGACTCATGAAAAATATATAGGAATAAGGGCAAGTCAATATGCTCGCATGGCAATAAAACAATATTTTCGCGATTATTTTGCAAAAAATGAGACAGATCTTGAGAAAGCGAGTAGTTAAAAAAAATACTAAGGAGATTTGTTATGCCTGGTTTTGAAATATTTGGTGATGAGGAGCGTAAACAGGTCGGAGATGTGCTCGATACAGGTGTGCTTTTCCGTTATGGTTTTGATCAGGCAAGAAAAGGACACTGGAAGGCCAGGACGTTTGAGGCTGAACTGTCGGAACGTATTGGGGCAAAATACTGTCATTTATGTTCCAGCGGTACTGCTGCCCTGAGTATAGCCCTGGCCTCATGCGGTGTCGGCGCAGGAGATGAAGTTATTGTTCCACCTTTTACATTTATAGCAACCATTGAAGCGGTACTGACAGCAGGTGCCGTTCCTGTATTTTCTGAAATAGATGAGACTCTATGCCTGGATCCTGAAGCCATTGAAAAAGTTATTACTCCACGTACAAAGGCTGTATTGCCTGTTCATATGTGCGGCGCTATGGCCCGTATTGATGAAATCAAGGATTTTTGTGATAAAAAAGGACTTATTCTTATAGAGGATGCCTGCCAGGCTATAGGTGCGACTCTAAATGGAAAGGCTTTGGGCACATTCGGCCAAATGGGTTGTTTTTCTTTTGATCCTGTCAAAACAATTACATGCGGCGAGGGAGGCGCTGTTATTACTGATGATAAAGAACTTTATACTGCAGCAGATAACTTTGCCGATCACGGGCATGATCATACAGGCAATGACAGGGGACTTGAGGGGCATCCTGTTCTTGGAACAAATTTTCGTATCAGTGAGCTTAATGCGGCAGTAGGGCTGGCTCAGTTGAGAAAACTTGATTTTATGCTGGAAAAGCAGCGTGCAAATAAAAAAGTTCTCAAGGACGCGCTTTCTCATCCGGATTTAAAATCGACAAAAATAGCTTTCAGAAAAATTCCAGATGAAAAAGGAGATTCCGCAACATTTCTTTCTTTCTTAATGCCCGATGAATCAAGAGCCAGGAAGGTGGCGGCAGACTTAGGCAAGGCTGGTGTTGATTCATGCTTTTACTGGTATGACAACAACTGGCATTATGTACGCAACTGGGATCACCTTAAAAAGCTTAAATCTTCAGCAATGCTGCCTGTAAAGCTGCTTGATTACTGTCCTGATTATGGAAAGGTAAAACTTCCTCAATCCGATGGTATAATGGGCAGGACAATATCAACGCTAATAAAGCTGTCATGGAGCGAGGAAGAGCTGACGCAACGGATAGAGAAGATGATTGATGTTATAAAAAAAATAGGTTGAAGGTTGAAGGCTGAAGACTGAAGGTGAAAGGATATCAGGGAGCTTCGGACTATCCACCTGAGTAGTTCCTGATTATGATCGAGGATAGGAATAATATATGTTTAGAAATTTTAAAATGATTTCCTATGTAGTTTTCGGCAGGGGGTCTTTTAACCAGCTTGAATCTATTCTTGCTGAAAAACGCAGAGATAGCGATTCATTCATGGTTTTTCTTGTGGATGATGTTTTTGAATCCGGAGGTTTAATAGAAAGACTCCCCCTTGGAAGCAGGGACCGGATTATATCAGTCAACGTGGATGATGAACCTAAAACAGTTTATGTTGATGAACTTACAGACAGAGCAAGAAACTTTTCAAGTCGCTTGCCTGATGGAATTATCGGCATAGGTGGCGGAAGCACATTGGATCTTGCAAAGGCGGTATCTCTTATGCTGACGAATCCCGGTTCTTCTGCTGATTACCAGGGCTGGGATTTAATAAAAAATCCGGCTGTCTATCATGTTGCAATTCCCACCCTTTCAGGCACTGGAGCCGAGGTTTCCCGCACAACTGTGCTTACAGGTCCCGAGAAAAAGCTTGGTATAAATTCAGACTATACCGTATTTGATCAGATAGTGCTTGATCCGGAATTAACTGCCGGGGTGCCGGCGGATCAGCATTTTTATACAGGCATGGACTGTTATATACATTGTGTGGAATCTTTAACTGGAACCTATCTTAACGCTTTCAGCAAGTCATATGGCGAAAAGGCACTTGATCTTTGCAGGGAAGTTTTTCTGGTTGATGACGAGGATAGCGCAGACAAACTGATGATGGCCTCATATTTTGGAGGTATGAGCATAGCCTACTCACAGGTTGGAGTGTGCCATGCGTTTTCATACGGGCTTTCATTTGTTCTCGGTATTCACCATGGAATCTGCAACTGCATAGTTTTTGATTATCTGGAGGAATTTTATCCGGAGGGAGTTCGTGAATTCCGCCGGATGCTGAAAAAACAGGATATTAAGCTCCCTCAGAATATTACAGCCGGCATTGAAGACTCAAAACTGGAAAAAATGGTGGATGTAGCTCTGATACTTGAGCCCTTATGGGAAAACGCTCTGGGGCCTGAGTGGAAGAGGGTCATGACAAGAGATAGGATTAAGGAGTTATATCAACAGATGTGAGTAACTACTCAGGTTCAAAGTTCCACGGTTCACTGTTCACGGTTAGATGGCGATGAAAATTGAACGGTAGCGAACTCTATATCGCCCAACGAATTCATCAATAATAGAAAGATAAAATATTAATGAAATATTTAAAGAAAATCATCAGCATTGTTAAAGGAATAATCGGCTTTGTCCTTCCTTATCTTTTATCTGATGTCTATTTTGGAAGGAGCGCCGCAGGTTTGCCGGACAATTCCATTGTTTTTTTTCCGTGCAGTGAAAATATCCTTTGTTGCGGTATTGCAGGGCTTGTTTCTTTTAAGAGAAAAGAAAAAAAAGCCGACCATATAAATATAGCATCCCTGAATGATATGGTAGTAAAGATCGGTGAAAAAGGATATTTGGACTGCGCTCAAAATAATAAATCTTTAATTAATGATTATTTGATTGATTATTTGGGTGGTCAGGAACTCATAGCTTCATTTCTGCATTCTGTGCAGTCTTTAAAGGCAGACGATTATTTTGCTGAATGTTTTGCCGGAAAAGATATCCAAAACAGACTCTCAAAATTATCTATAAGCCTTAATGACACCATAGACAGGGAAGCAAGATTGTTGTCTGATAATATGGGACGGCTTGACGCTGATATGGTTGATACAATGTCCCGCAGAATTGAAGACCTAAAGGATATTTCATGGTGCATTACCTCGGAATTCCTGGATAATATCGTCAAAGTCGGGGAGCTTTTTAACCGGGATTTTCAGCCCATTACTTCTTACGCCTTAAAAATTGTAAAAAATATCAATTCAGTTTTAAACAGCATAGACCGTCTTGAAGTAAGAGGCCGTGATTCAGCCGGTATATCTCTTATGTTTATCCTTGAAAAAGCAGACTTTGAAAGAGTTAAAGAAAAGCTGGGCAAAGCAGATAATATCAATTTTCTTGATCAGTTCAGGGTGCGGTCAAACCATGATGTGCTTGTCAACATGGGCATAGATGTCCATGAAACAAAAGATGAAAGCGGAGAAGAATGTGTTTGCATTGCCATTACCTATAAGATTGCCGCTGAGATAGGAAGCCTTGGAGACAATATTAGTTTTTTGAGGAATCAGATAAAAAATGATCCGATTTTCCAAACACTTATCTCGTACCCGTACAAATATCATACTGTTGGAGCCCATACTCGCTGGGCTTCAATCGGGGCTATTACTGAACCGAACTGTCATCCGGTTGATAATAAAGGGACCGGAAACATATCAGATAAAAGCGGAATAATTCATGTCTGTCTTAACGGAGATATCGACAATTACATTAAGCTTAAGGAAGAATATGAAAGCAAAGGCAATGTTATACATAAGGACATTACGACAGATACAAAAATAATCCCGCTGCAAATTGAAAAATATATATTACAGGGGAATGATCTGGAAGAAGCATTTCGTCTGGCGGTCAATGATTTTGAAGGCTCACATGCCATATTCATGCATTCAGACCTTGCACCAGGCAAACTTTTTCTTGCTCAAAAAGGCAGTGGTCAGGCTATCTTTATAGGACTATCTGAAGGTCATTATCTGCCAACCTCTGAAGTTTACGGTTTTGTCGAGCAGACTCCGTTCTATCTCAAGATGGACGGAGAAAAGCTTGTTGAAGGAAAGAATGGCAAAACTCAGGGACAGATTTTTGCGCTCAGCCAGGAATCCGGCGGAGCCCTCCAGGACATTAAAGCGATGTTTTATGACGGAACCCAGATTGAAATTGGGGAAAAGGATATAAAACATACGCAGATAACATCAAGAGATATAGACCGTCAGAAGTTCCCACATTATTTCCTGAAAGAAATTTCCGAAGCCCCCGCTTCAGTGGAAAAAACTCTTCAGAATCGCTGGAAAATCAAGGAGGACGGGAAACAGAGGTATGTATTAACACTTGATGAAAAAGTTTTTCCTATATCCATTCAACAGGCGTTTATAAATAATAAAATACGAAGGATTTATTTTGTCGGTCAGGGTACGGCCGGAATCGCTGCACAAGTATGCGCAGATATTTTAAATTACTACATTGATGAGCCGTCTTTTACCGTCTGTTCACTTAAAGCATCAGAACTCAGCGGATTTAAACTTAATGAATATGATGACCACAACAGCATGGCAGATGCGCTTGTTATTGCTATTAGTCAGTCCGGCACGACAACGGATACAAATCGTACCATCGATATGGTTAAAGAACGAGGGGCTTATACCATTGCCATAGTCAACCGCAGGGATTCAGACATTACGTTTAAGGTTAACGGTGTTATGTACACAAGCAGCGGGCGTGATATTGAGATGTCGGTGGCTTCAACAAAGGCATTCTATTCTCAGATTATAGCAGGCGCTGTTTTGAGCCTTAAAATCGCAAATTTGAAAGGTTTACGAAATGATGAGTTTATAACAGAAGAAATAAGACAGATGCAGGAAATTCCATCCCATATGAGAAAAGTTCTATCTATGAGAAAAGAGATGGAAAAATCCGCACAAAAGCTTGCTGCAACAAAAAATTACTGGGCAGCAGTAGGCAGCGGTCCCAATAAAGCCTCTGCAGATGAAATACGTATCAAGTTGAGCGAACTCTGCTACAAGACAATTTCCTCTGATTACATAGAGGACAAAAAACATATAGATTTATCATCCGAACCTCTTATAATTGTGTGTGCTGCCGGCACAAAGCGAAATGTTATAGGTGACATCATTAAGGATACAGCCATTTTTCAGGCACACAAGGCCACGCCTGTTGTTATAGCTGACGAGGGAGAGAGCGGATTTGATGCCTATGCAGAAGATGTCTTCCATGTTCCGGTTGTAAACCAGCATTTTGCGCCCATCCTGAACACCCTGGTCGGGCATATATGGGGATACTATGCAGCCCTTGCCATTAATGAGGGGTCAAAATTTTTATATGCATTTCGTGAAGAACTACAAGACACTATTGACAATTACGCTGATAGAGGTCTCGATGTTTACGAAATCGTACTTGAAAAATCGTTCAGAGAAAAAATTGCCGGTTTTTACAAAAAATTCAGGGCAAAAAGAGTCGAAAAAAAATTTCCGACTTCCATTGCCAAGGCTTCAGATTTGACTCTTCTTTTTAAATACCTGGCCGGAAGGCTGCCTGTGTCGGATTTTGAGATCGACTTTGACAAAAAGGGTACCGCACTTAACATGCTTAATTCTCTGTTTGAATATATTGGAGAATCTATAAATTATATGTCCCGTCCTGTGGATGCAATAAAACACCAGGCCAAGACAGTTACTGTAGGAACAAGTCGTATAAGTGAAAAACTTGAGGGCCTCATTTTTGATGAGTTAGCAAAACACAATTTAGCTGTTTCGCAGCTTATAAACAGAAATATTATTGTTCTTAAAAATCTTCAGGGAATTATTTCACATATCGAGGGCTTGACGCTATACAGAATCGGCAAACTCAACCTTCTTGGTGAACCAACAGATGAGTCAACAATAGAGGTTTTAGAGAAAGAGGGTTCTTTAAAGCCCATTCCATCAAGGGTTGAAAAGGACAACATACTAAAGGGTACTAAAAGGATAATTGTTCGGCAGGGGAATGTATATATCGGCAAAGGTCGTAAAGATGACAGAAGTATTCTTCTTATTCCAATTATCTCAGATTCTCCTGAAATGCCGAATATGATAGAGTATCTTCTTTTATTGAATATTGCATTTAAAGAAGAAGTCCCCCTTGCAGCTAGGATAAAAGCGCTTGGCGGCAAGTATGAGCATATAAAGAATATTGTTCAAGAAAACAGCATTGCCTGGGACGATAATTACCTTGAATCTGTTGAGATAGAGGAACTTTTCGGCAAGTCTGCTGAGAAGATAGGGGAATTTATAGTATCCCTTCAAAAATAGTTGTCGGCCTGTTCTGATGAAAATCATGCTTTCTAATGCACTATTTTAATTGCAGATTTCGGAATGCGGAATGCGGATTTGTTGTATCGCTTTGCTCTATCATTTTCACCACCCCAGCACCAGCCTAAGGAGACAATTAACATGTCGTCAGTAAATTTTCCACGAAAGGCCGAAAAATTTGAGATTCAAGCTTACAAGAAGCCAAAGGATTTGAGAAGTATTAAAAAAACTCATGTTTCTTACTCGGGCTCACTTCAAAAGCATCAGTATGATCCCGGCAAGATTATTCTGGTGCCTGACCCATACAGTTCCGATGGTTTTTACTATGAATTTAAAATTGAGGATATTTCCTATATAGAAGAACTTCCCAGCCTTGTAAGCATGGAAGGTGAAACAGTTACAATGGCCAGACTTTGGATAAAAAAAATGAGCGTAGGAATAAAGAGCTTTCCTTTTATTGTTGAGGATACTACGAGACTATAAAAACATAAAACAAATAATCAATTGTTAATAACTAATTGTTAATTAAGGATAAAAATATATCTCAACACTTATGGGTAAAGGCCAGGGTTAGCTGGATGCTTAATGGGCTACGAAAGTCTATTGAAAAAAAGATCCTGATCCCTGTGAGCTGTTACAAATAATGAAACCTGTAATTGCAATAGTTGGTTGCGGAAGAGTTGGAACCGCCCTTGCGAAGTTTTTATCAGACGCCGGCTACGCAATTTCCGGCCTTGCAAGTAAAAGCTTATCATCCGCAAAAAGACTTGCAGGCTTAACAGGAACCGCGCGTTTCACCAAAATACCCTGGGAAATAACAAAAGAAGCGGATATTGTTTTTTTAACGACTCCGGACAGCGAAATATCCGATACATGCAGCAGCATTGCATTTAATGACGGCTTCAAAAGAGATTCCGTGGTCTTGCATTGCAGCGGAGCACTTCCATCAACGATTTTATCATCGGCAAAAAGCTGTGGCGCTTTTATCGGGTCAATGCATCCCATGCAGAGCTTTGCCTTAAATGAAGGGAATGGAAGCCCTTTTCACGGAATCGTATTTGCTGTGGAAGGTGATGCTCAAGCTTTACATATAGCAGCAAAAATTGCGGTTGATCTTGGCGCAGATTGTATTCCAATAAACACGGAAGATAAAATCCTTTATCATGCTGCTGCCGTGGTTGCATCAAACTACCTTGCAACCCTTCTTTCTCTTGCTTTCAGGCTTATTGAGCATGCCGGCATATCCGGCAGTGATACCTGGAAGGTCTTAAAACCTTTAATTGAAGGTACGCTTTCGAATATAGAAAAGGCTGGAATTACAGAAGCACTGACAGGTCCTATTGCAAGAGGAGATATTGAAACCGTGAAGAGACATATAGAGGCAATAGGGGAAAAATTGCCTGAATTGCTTGATCTTTATAATACTCTTGGTTTTCATACAATAGGCATTGCGCAATTAAAAGGCACTCTTTCAAAAAAATCTGCTGATATCCTAAAGAAAATAACAAAAGGGTAAAAGTTTAGCTTTTTGAAAATGTTACGGATTTACTTTTTTTAAGATAATCATGTAAATCCCGTTAATCCTGTCAAAAAAATTAGCCCAAAGGGCGATAGGTTCAGGAGGTTGTTGTGAAATTTATTTCATTTGGTGATATTCATGATCATGCGGAAAATGTGCAAAAAATAGATGGAATCTCAGATGCGGATTTCGTTGTGATTACCGGAGATTTAACAAACTACGGCGGGATTAAAAAGGCCGGAAATATTATAGACTTCATATCACGTTATAATCCCGCTATCTATGCCCAGTTCGGCAACATGGACCTTGAAGAAGTGAATAATTACTTTGATGAAATCGGAATCAATCTTCACAGTAAGGGCATTATTATCGAAGATGTAGGAATTTTCGGCGTGGGTGGTTCCAATTATACGCCATTCAGCACCCCAAGTGAATACAGCGAAGAACAAATAGAAGAATTTATTTATAAAGGATATGAGAGCATAAAGAACCTTCCAATAAAAATTATGGTCTCTCATACTCCTCCACATAACACCGCCCTGGATATTGTGGGCGACGGAATTCATGTTGGGAGTACGGCTGTTAGAGAATTTATAGAAAAATATCAGCCTCAGCTTTGTCTTACAGGGCATATTCATGAAGCAATCGGAAAGGATAAAATAGGCAGCACCATTATTGCAAATTCAGGGATGTTGAGTGATGGCGGTTACACGGAGATCGTTAAAAAAGGGGAGAGCCTTGAGGTAGTATTGAAGAAGGTTTAACTTCCAGAGCAAAAATAATTATACATAAATTTACAAATTCAAGAAAGGAGAAGGTCTAATGAACATCGCTATTTTAAGTTGTAAAAACATCAAGGATGAAACATGTATCGGATGTCACCGTTGTTTAATGGCTTTTGATAAGAAGGAAGGAGAATTTGAGAGATACAAGGGTACTGATGCCAAGTTAAGAGGTCTGGTCCACTGCGGGGGGTGTCCCGGAACTTCCCCGTTCCCAAGCAAAATATTTTGCTAAAATCCTAAAAAATCGTTGTTTTTTATGGACTATTTGGTATCTTAAACAATACTTGTTGTTAATAGCTTTTTTACCAAAAGTATTTGAAAATAACATAGTTTTAAAATTCCGTGTTATAATCCTTAAAAATAAAAAAAGGATTGGAGGGATGTTTTATGCCATTTGCAGAAAAACTTTCAAAACTCAGAAAAGAAAAAGGCTTTACACAACAAGGACTCTCCCAAAAAATCGGTGTGGGAATTTCCCAAATGAAGCGGTATGAAGGAGGAAAATCTTCACCTACTTTGGAAATTATAAAAAATATTGCAAAAACACTTGGCGTTTCCTCAGACGAACTGATTTTTGATAAAAGTGAAAGTGTAGCCTCATCTAAAATATTTGACCGGAAGCTGTTGGAACAGTTTGAACTAATTTCAATGATGAGCCCACATGAGCAATATGCAATAAAAACTGTCCTTGACGGTATGATTGTAAAAAGCAGAATAGATGAAGTTATGCCCTCTCAAAAAGACACAACCTGGTCAAGAGAAATGGAAAAGGTAGTTTTGGAGCTTAGGAAAGGGGCTGAAGAATATTCTGATGAGGAGATAGATGAGATAGTGGATGAAGCCGTCAAAGCCGTTAGAGCAGAAGAAAATTACGGAGAAGATAAAATTGAGGCGTAGGCTAAGGGCGGTAATCGATACCAATCTTTTTATAAGCGGCCTGTTTGGAAAAGATACTGTATCTGCCAGACTTCAGAAACATTGGATCAATCTTGATTTTGTACTGGTTACGTCCATCGATATCATAAAAGAAGTCAACCGGGTTTT
>JAJSZW010000077.1 GCA_030262895.1 Deltaproteobacteria bacterium
GCTGTGTAGTCGGATTCCACCCATGCCCGCCCATAGCGACCCATCTCAGCCAACTGCTCATTCGGCATATCTTTGAAACGACGCATTGCCGCAGCCAAACTCTCAACAGAGCCGCTTTGAAAAGTGAGTCCTGTTTCTCTTTCGCGAACAAGTTCTGGAATGCCCCCGATAGCGGCACCAATGACAGGTGTGCCAAGGGCATAGGATTCCATCACGCTGATCGGGGCATTCTCATACCATTCCGAGGGTAAGACCGTGGCACGGGCTGATCGCACTGCGTTATGCAACGTGTCACCCGTCAGGTAGCCGAGAAAGGTTACATCAGCGCCGGCTGTCTCCGCAAGTTTTCGCAAGGAAGGCTCTTGAGGGCCGGTGCCGGCGATCCATACCGGTACTTTTGCCATCGCCGCCGCCCGCACCAATGTTACAAGACCTTTTTCCGGCGACAATCGACCGAAATAAAGAAAAGCCTTGCCGACACTGAAATCAGGCCGATAAGAAACCATATCAACAAAATTGGGAATATGAACAAAGCGCCCGCAATCCCAGCCCCACTCTTCCATTTTTTCTCTATAAAAACGGCTCGGCACCACAAAACGATCCACATTATGCTCGTAGCTGCCAATCAAGCGATGCAAGCAGCTTTCCACCATCACGATACCGCTCAATGCCGGCGAGCCTTTCATGCAGCGGTGGATCAAAACGTTGTACAGTTTTCCGTTCTTACAACGCTCACATATACCATCGTGAGTTATCATACTATATGCCGGGCACAATAACTTGAGATCATGCAGGGTAATTACGGTTGGCACGCCATGACGTTTTAGCACGCCAAGGATGGCTGGTGAGATGTGGTGGTAAATATTGTGGCTGTGGCTCACATCAGGTCGCACTGAGTCGAGCAAACGCTCAAGCTTTCGGCGTGCCTCAAATGAGTAGACCGCCTTCTGAACCCGCACTATCTTTTCCCACATGGAATATGGCTCGCCAAACTCAATCTCTTTAACAAAGTATCTTGACCAGGGGGTATCGAGATTGCGGGTGTGTTGCATTGAAAATGGCACCACACTCCAGCCTGATTTGGCTAACAGTCTGTTCTGTTCAAGAAAAACTATATCGGCTCCGCCACGCCGGTAATAGTAATTGTTAATAGACATTAGTGTGGGCAAAAGCATACTCCTTTAGGTCATCATGTCGCGCATGGTACTCACCGCTGACATGTTGCGGGTGTGTTCTTGCGGTAAAGATCTCATCGCAGAGGCTTTAGCCGAAACTACACCAGAAAAGTACCAGAACATAAAGTTTAATATATTGGGGCGCATGAAATTGTTATACACCAAGCTAATTCCGATAATTACTATTACAGCACTCCACCCTAAAGCAAAAGAGCCGAATATGTCATCGGAGTTCCTTAATAAAAGAGCATCCCTGAACAAAAAGCAAAAAAAGGCAACATAGACAACAACGCCTGATAGTCCAACCTCCCACAACAGCGACGGTAAAGCAGGGCCCCCACCTGCGTATTGTAGCTTCTTAGAGGCATCTCCGCTAAAGCCCTGAAAATATGTATCCAACACATTTCCTATGCCAAGACCGAACATCAACGTACCAAGATCTTTTGACACGTCTCTGTATGACAGGATAATAGTATCAAATCTGCCGACTTTCTCACCTGTTTCCCCCTCTGATCCATGATACAAATATCCTCGCCCTTCGCGTTCTAATCGAAGATAATCCACAATACCTAATCCCGCTCGAGGTTTCATAAAATGATCGTAAATGGGGATGAAAGCCGAGATGAACAAAACACCAATCAAACCCATGGTTAAAAGACTCTTTGTCTTTGAACTCCCCTCTCCATGGAAGAGAAATGCCGGTAAAACAAGTGCAACCGGCAACAAAAATAGTGTTACCTTTGTTTCATTTAGCGTAGTTGGCAAAAACAGACAGCATCCTGTTATAACAAAGAATTTAAAACCTATCTTTTTCTTAAGATATAAAGCAACAATTACTGCTATTGAACAAATCATGACAATAGATAATGTTCCAGATATCCTGAACGTCCCTGTGATAACATCACCGGTAATCAACCACCTATATTGAAAAAGTCTTTGATAAACAGCTAACGGGCATTGCAATATTAATAGGGGAAGGATAAACAGTAACTGTTTTTTAAATTGCTCATCGGAAAAGTCATATACGGCCGGTAACAGGAAGAAAGGGAGATGCTTCAAGTAAACACGTATACCGACAAAAATTGGCCCTGCTTGAACACCATTCAACACAATTCCAATCAGCATTATTGCCAAGAATAACAATATTAATATAATATACTTACTATTTATAGAGAATTTTCTTCTAAAACCAAGTTGTAGTGCAACAACAAGAAAAGTTAGGACTGCGAACAGTTCCGGAACCCATGTTGTGAAACGCGGTGTAATTGCAAGACGATAATGAAAGTAGTTAAGAAAAAATAAGGAAAGAAAAAGCAAATATAATAATTTGTTCATGGTGGCTTCCTTCTAATTGAAAGCTCTGGTCCCTTTTTGGTCACTATATCGCATGTTACAAATTGAACCTCAAGAAGAATTTCAATTCTTCAATATCTCAATCAAATTTGCAATATTTTTTTCGGAATGTTTCTCAAACGCGTATGCCTGGGCTCTCTTTCCCATCTCATCTCTTAAAGCAGGATTTTTTATCAATTCGACTACCCTCTGCAACATCTTTTCATACGTACCAGAAAAAAAACCTATTTCATTCTGGTCAAGAACGCCGTCAGGATTGACATGCAGGCTTATAACCGGGACTTTTCGCATCCATGCTTGAATAAATGTATTGGCAAAGCCTTCATAAAGACTTGTGTTCACCAAGATGTGGGCCTTGGCAAGGATGGAATTGACCTCTTCAAGGGGACGCGCGCCAAGATATGTAAGGTGCCCTATTTCATGTATCTCATTTTCGAGAGAACGCTGCCAACCAAGATCCCAACGGGCGGGAGCACCGATCATGACGCATTCCACCTTCTCTCCCAGAACACTTAAGTCTCTGGCGAGATTGATAAAGTATTCGGGCTGCTTCAACGGCTTGAAATTTGCGATCCAAACGATCTTTGCAGGATTCGTTTTCTTGATATTTTCACGAGGCAGAGGGTGAAAGTTAGGAATAACTTTTGTGGGCATTCTTCCGTAGTGCTTCTTGAGATATTCTGCTTGCTGATTGGTCTGAGCTATTATGTAATGGCTAGATCTTACCCCATATTCAAGAATTTTCTTGTCAATGTAACGGGTGATACTTCTTAGAGAAAGTTGCTCTTGAAAAGGGTAGGCGTCACGATCGCTCGCTATATGCCAAACCATTTTGCAATTATTCCGTCTGGCATAGTGGGCGGCGATTCCTGTGTATGCACAGCCGACACGCTGGTAAATGGTATCGGGCTGAATCTGTTGAAGCAATTTCAAAAGCTTAAAAACATCGAAAAAAGAGCCATAGCGTCCTATTCCACTTTCATCTGCAATTTTAATGATCCTATATCCTTTCGGATGAAACTGCGGATCATAATTTCTTGTCAAATAGCATATTTCAAATTGATCCGTTGGTACGATGTTGTCCAGAAGGTATTTTACCTGACACTGCGAGCCTCCCATTACTTGCGTCCAATGACCTTTCATCAATATCACCAACTTCATTTTCATTAACCTTGTGATACCCTACAACTGGCTACAGGGTTCTTCATTTTTTGTCAAGCCATTTCGTACATGATCAGCACATTTCCTGTAAGCTCATTCAAGCATGGCTGTGCTCGATAGAGTATTTAAATCCTTGTTCGAGAGCCTCCATGAAAGTGACCTCAGGGTCTAAAAGCCTCTTACCTGCTTTGATTGCGCCTTTAATGAGGCGTTTGTATAAGATTTCATCATACAGAAGAGAGTATAGCTTTGAACTAAGATCCTGTACATCATCAGGCGTGTAGCAAAGACTATTTACTCCATCTTCAACCAGATAATTAAATGAACCGTAGTTTGGTACGATGGTCGGCGTACCAAGGACAAATGCTTCAATCGCGGCCTTGGGCCGACCTTCTCCCAAGATGCTACGAGTAGGCATCACCAAGAATCTGCAGTGGCGCACTATGGGGGATAGCTTGCTGTGCGGGATGTGGCCCGTGAACCGTACCTGTCCCTTGAGTTTTAACAAGTTTACACGCTTCTTAAGTTCGCCTTGCGAAGACCCGTCCCCTACGTAAAGCAATGCTAAAGAAGGGTCTGCTATCAGAAGCTTGATGCAGGCTTCGAGGAGATCAAATACTCCTTTGCTAGCCTCAATCCTTCCGACATAGAGAATGCATTTTTTTTGCTCCAACATGGCCCAATAGGGGATATCGATCTCCGCTTCGGCGCTATTTAATATAGTACGGTAGGAGGCATCAAACCTAAAAAGCCGTTCAGGATCAACTCCGATGTCCAATAACTGTTGTTTCAGGTACGGTCCATGACAAAGCACAGCAGAAGCCTGGCGAATAATCCAATGATTAATTTTCAAAATAAACCGTCTATCCCATGACAAGATAATCTCATCTACACGACTGTGACGAGTATGAATAAAGGGGATAGAAAATAGCCGGGAAACAAGAAAACCGGCAAGCAATTGACCATTTGCGGCAGAACAAAGAATGCATGTCGGCCCAAATTTCCATAGTAAGAAAAAAGTCTTAAAAAAAGCTCGGATTTCCCGGAACGTCCGTCCGAGTGGCCTCAGTACCGAACCGTTACCCTTGAACACAATTGCTTTAACACTATTAAGGTGCAAAACATCATCTCTCATATGGGATGCGACAAGCAATACGTGTGCCCCTGCTGCCCACTTCAAGAAGCTAGAGACGTAATATTTGGGACCTCCATTCGCGATTTCAAATGGATTTGCGCCGATCTCTTGTAACTCTGCGACAACGTCCCCATGTTTTAAATAGGCATAGCGCTGTATACTATGGTCATTAAGCAAATTCACAGTATTTTCCCTTCCTTTTCTTAACCGCCTTAACAACTGATTATGCTAACCCAAAATTGATCCACCCCCAATCACCGCCTCCGGTATATATCGATATATAAAGATTGGAGTACTGAAACAATTATATCGGAGAGGGGGAACCTTGAGCTCTATGAAATTCTACTACCAGTTTTCAAGAGACTGACCAAACAAAGCCTTGGATTTACCAACAATTACATATGATTATGAACTACTAAGTTAAAAAATCGAACTTTAAATAGTTTAACTCTTCAATATCCAAAACCCCATATGCAACAAGCAATTCTAATTATGACTTTAGCTCAGCTTCTTAAGGATAGCTTAAGACATTTTCAGACTCCATCAAATTTTGCTGCAAATCGATAACTGTTTAATATTATAAGATATCTTTTCTATAGACAGCCGCATTCATTTCTGATACTAAAAGATGTTGATTTACATCTTTATTATCCAGAAGGATCGAATGCGCTGTTCCGAAGAGATAGAAAAGAAAATTTTACTCAAACGAAAGCTCACAGAGTTTTCGTTTGACAATATGGTGAAACATTTTCGCTCTTTGATATTTGATTTCCCCGACAAGCGTACCGGGTCAAATACTCGTTACGCCATTGAAGATGCGGCGTTGGGCGCTTTTTCTGTTTTTTTTACTCAGAGCCCATCCTTTCTGGCATTTCAAGATGCTATGCAAAAAGCAAAAGGGGAAAGCAATGCTCAATCTCTGTTCGGTATGCAAAAAATCCCAAGCGATAATCACATCAGAAATTTGCTGGATGTAGTGCATCCTTCCTATGTATTCCCCATGTTTTCAAATATTTTTAATGGGCTAAATGCTTCAGGCCATCTGAATGTATTTCGTTCCTTCAATGGCAACTTATTGTGCGCATTTGACGGCACGCAGTATTTTTCTTCGAAAACGATTCATTGTAAAAACTGCAGCAAAAAAGAACATAAAAACGGAACGACAACCTATTTTCATACTGTTGTTACTCCGGTAATTGTGGCACCGGGGAATAACAAAGTCATTCCGTTACAACCGGAATTCATCACACCGCAAGATGGGCACAAAAAACAAGACTGTGAGAATGCGGCGGCCAAACGTTGGATTCGCCAATATGCACCGATGTATAAAGAGCTTGGGATCACCGCCTTGGGCGATGATTTGTATTGCAAGCAACCGTTATGCGTTTTGATGTTAGAGGAAGGACTTGATTTCATTTTAGTATGTAAGCCTGATTCCCATAAAATACTTTACGAATGGTTGGAAGAATTTGAGGCAATGCAGGCTATGCAAACAGTAACGGAAAAACGATGGACAGGAAAGACCCACGAAATTGATACGTATCGTTTTCTTAATCAATTGCCTTTACGTGACGGCGATGATGCTCTGGAAGTAAACTGGTGCGAACTTATTACAACTTCGCCAGATGGAAAAATCTTGTACAAGAATGCTTTTGCAACCAATTTTAAGATTTCAAAGAACAATGTAAAAGAGATTGTAAGGGACGGCCGGACACGCTGGAAAGTGGAAAACGAAAACACTCTGAAAACAAAGGGATATCACCTTGAACACAACTATGGTCATGGCAAAAAGCACTTATCCTATCTTTTGTTAACCTTAAACCTGCTGGCTTTTTTATTTCACACAGTACTTGAGATAATGGATGATAAATATAAACTGATTCGTGATAACCTTCCCACCCGCCAAACCTTTTTTGATGATATACGCGCCTTGACCCGATATTCGTACTTTGATAGTTGGGATGCCATGTTAACTTTTATGATACACGGACTCGAACTGGATGTTCCGGATACAAGTTAAATTATATTCGTATCTCATTCAGTTGAACAGTCAAATCAGTATTGGCGCTAAAAATGACGAAATTTCGGAGCATCAATGGATTGGTTTGTTTAAAAACTGACTACAAACATGGTTAATGATGTTCTAAATTGAAAAATAACTTTTTCAGAAGCACGTATATCTTTAGTTCTCTCTATCTCGCCGATATACATTTTGAATTTGCTTGATAAATGACCCAATACAGCTATCATTAGCTAAATTTAGATTCAAAATGAGAATTGCTGATATGCAACGGCCGCTATATCCATCAACAACAGCAATCCAGTTCTCTTCATTTATCTTATGCGGATCAATGTGGTGCATACCAAACCCATTCCAACCAGTCCCGCTTTTTTTCAAAATTGGGCTTTCGTTCATCTCTTCTTCCTCATAATCAGCCGCGGTAAGCTTCGTTATCTCAAACACACGAATTTGATTGCCATATGTAGGAAAATCATCTTGAGTGTACCTAATAATGCGACCGTTTAACACTAAAACCCTGCCTCCAGGTCCTTGCACAATTAGAGTTACCGTTCACCACAGGGCTTTTTGCATGCTCTCTCCAAGGACCCAATAGGTTATCAGCATAGAACAAAAGAAGAATACCATTCGTAGTAACCGTTGTCATCCACCATTTACCATCGTAACAAAAGATAGAAAAATCACAATATTCTCCATCTACTAAAGTGTCAATAAAAGACCATTCTGTGGGGAAATTTGTCGCCTTGTATAGACGGATAGAGCCAGCACGTCGAGTCTCAGGGATCATATAGTATTCACCATTCCACTTGAAAACATAAGGGTAGGAAAGGTGAAATGGTTCGTCAAGGACTATCTGTTGATATGCCCAATGAAAGCCATCTTCGCTAGTTGCAAGACCTATGTCGGCGTGATGTGTCCTACGATTCATAACCTCAAAAAACATGTACCAAGTATTATTTTCTCTAACCATAAATGGATCTGCAACAAAAGACGCTTGAACGTCCGTAACACTCTCTTTAGTTAAAACAGGATTTTTTATATGCTTTGGGTCGTAGAAATTGAGAAACGAATTACCCTCATAAATTCCTATAGACCATTCGCCAATTAACTTGGTAAAAGGAGTTCCTCTCGTTTTTCCGACATACAGTCCTCCTAAAAAGCAAACTATTAAGCAAAGAATGCTACGGCGTCATTTTGCGGTTGCCTGATTCAGTGTCGGCAGTTTAATCGAGTTGCATGGCGTCCGACTTTTCGCTGCTGATAGTATTCGGCGGCTCATCTCGTCAGATCTTATTATTCTCCGATCTTCAGTAGGCAATGAAGCTGTTGCAATTAGTGGGACCACATAATTTAAACCGGCATTAGCAAATTGTTCGCCTGCCAATTGTTTCCTACGTTTTTCTATATCAAGCTCCGCGAAGGCTTTAGCAAGGCAGTTCAGAGAGCCACAAAAAATCTTCACGTAATCCGGAAGTCTTAAATTATAAGCCAAGGCTGCCGCAGGAGGCAAGCTTTCAAAATCCTGAGTCAAAATTTTACGGCCACTTCGGCGTCGTTCATTGTGCTTCATGTCCCGAAAGAAACCTTCGAGAATATTGTTTGTCCGTTCCAGAAACCGTATTCCCCCTCCTGCCTCACTTGGCAAGTTAATCACGTGACCCCACAGATAATCACCATGATCTTTTACGTGCTGTAATATCACATCAATGGCGTTTTGAGTATCTTGAGCAAATGCACGTTTGGAACGACGCTTTTTCAGGGACGTGACAAGTTCTTCAACTTCTTTACGTATATCGCGTAATTCTATCGCTGCCAATTCTGGCGCTGCCAATTCTGGCGTTGATTTGTTCTTATCTTTGTCCTTTTTGTGGTTCGAAGATGAGTTAGGCAAAAGACGCAATGCATCTCTCAACTCATCGAATAGCTTAGCCCTTGCCCTCAATCGGCGGGTAAGTTGCCGAAACGGTATATCGCAAATAACCGGATCAAGGATACGTTGTAGTCTTTTGAGAAACTTAATGATCTCTTTATCATCCAAACAACCGCACAAAAAGGCATCTATAGCCTGTCGTGCCGTTACACAACGATCATGAAGATCAAGATACGGTCTGTCGAAGGGAAAGTCAAGACCTGTACTATCTGCAGGAAAATCGAGTATCCATTGGCCCAAGGCGCGGACCGTGGCGATGCCTGCCCGGCCATTGGGGATGCAGTGAGCAACCTCGGTCTGTTCCTGCCATTTTTTTACTTCATTGCGTGCTTTTCCTATTTCATCTCCAAGTTTACGACCAAAGTTTCACTACCGTACACTTTTTTAACAAGCTGTAATTATATATAAAAAAAGGTGATCTTCGTCCGTTTTTTACTCATTACTATTCTAAGGGGTTAAATAATTGGAATGTAACAGGGATCGAGATGCTGTAATCTAAAAAATGCTCCAATAATCTCAAACCCAACTGAAATAAGCTTAAATCACACCGATCTGTGCGATGGATGATCTTAACCCAGCCTTGTTTTGAGGCTAATGTCCCTAAAAAGATTATCCAGATATAAGCCAGGCAAGCAGCTATCATTAGACGGCTGAGTCTGACAGGATCTGAAATATGGCTTTTATGAATGTTAAATCCCCGGCTCTTCTGGTCAGAAAAAAATGTTTCAATCCGGAATCGTTTAGAATAATAGTCGCATGCATTTTGGGGCGATTTCACGTTTGTGACCAGATAGATAGGTTCTTCATTATTTTCAGCCCACCAGGCAATAACTGTTACAGGACCATATTTTTTATGGGAAAACAGAATCTTTCGCCAATATCTATAACAGCCAGGCGGCAGAAGCTCACTGAGAATACCAACGTCAAACACTTCATCGTCAATAAAAATTTTGATATTTACTCCTGTTCTGCACACATACAACCACCCCAGGTTGCTCAATGTTTTTTGCAAATCGCAGCCGTCAAACTCCCCATCGCCCAAAAAAACGACTTTTTGATTAGTTCGCGGTATCATTTCATGAACTTCTTTGACCAAAACGATATGTCTCTGTTCCGGGAAATGTCCTTTTTTACCAGTGACGACAATATAGGCAAGGGGCAAGGCTCGCTTTTTATAAATTACACTGACCATCAATGTAATACATCCGTGTCCTACGACGCTTCCATCCATAGCCAGCACAATTTCGCAAAGCCCCAGGCTGTCCAGCAACGCTTGTGCATATGGCAAATAAAAAACCGACTTCGGTATTCTCATTAATGAGCCAGCGTTTTATGCGCTTTTCAATGCTGGCTACCTTAACCCCAAGTGGGGTCTTACCTGCAATTTGGGGAAGCTGGGTGCTCTTGCTCCCAACGATACCGCTGATCATGGCAGCCAATGTATTCAAATTTCGAGCGAGATTACCTTTTGGCTTGGTTGGATAGAGTCTTTCCAGTGCATTTCTCACTTGGCGATACCTATTTATGTTGTCGGACATGCTAACCTCCCTATCTTTAACGGTTATACTTCGGGAGGTTAACAGTAAAGCATTTGCATAGAAATGTCTATAGCTAATATTTCTTTATATATCATATGGTTGTAAAAATATTAAAAAGTGTACGGTGGTGAAACCAAAGTCGCGAACCAAGGCACGAAGCTTTGGGAGCATCTTCACGCGTCGAAACAGGCTGCGAAGATCTCCGTAGACAGACTTGAGCAGGTCAGTACCTATGTCTTTCAAAAAATGGAGGTGGCAAGCGAGTACAGGGACATCCAATTCCAGTTCGGCCAAAAGATCATTGACTGCAGGAGTCACAGCTCGGCCAAGATCCCGCATTACCGCGCATGGGGCTCCAAATTGTTGTACGATTTTTCGCAGACAGGGAAGGATAACATCGGCTCGTTCGGTAGGTACCTTCCAAGCTCCGAGCACCCATTGACGCCATTCGGCGATTACCACGAGCAGTGTTCCTCGACCGTCCTCTCCAGTGGCATCGACATGTAGTGGCCATCCGCCATCCTTAACGAATGCGTCCCGAAAATGTTCAGCACGTTCATTGTGAAGTTCCTCCAGGTACCCAAGGAAGAGTCTGGCCAGATTGCTGATCTCTCCTGCAAGATAAAGGGATACCGTGTTCTTGAAGAAGTGCGGTGCGAATTTCTTCACGCTGACGATGATGCAGAAAACGTTGAAGCCCAACAAATACCATCACATCGTAGCCGACAACCCTGCCTGGGATAATCTGCTCAGCGAGCGACTTGGCTCGGCGAATAACCAACATCCCCGAGTCATAACGACATCTTTGTGCGCAAACATGGATGGTTTCACGGATTTCAAATTGGCCGTGGGTGATAGTCTTGCCATAATGCTGCACAGTTTTCTGGACATGCAATGTCCCTCCGCAAAGTGAGCAGCATCCCGGATCATCATTGACTGCTATATGTACGCCGGAAGTTTTTAAAATCATCTGGCTACATCTGTTGTTGACAGATCTGCTCAACTGCCTCAAACCTGCGAGTGCTTCGAGACCGATCCCGTCCTTTTTTTTTCGATGTTTATCCCATATCTAACGAATACTCTCTTTACTTGCTCGATGCTCGCTGTCACACCCCGGACATTAAGCCGAGCGGTCACAACTGCCGGACTCACCTGGTTACCGACTGCGTTAATAGCCTCAACCAAAACCTCGATGACTGACGCCGTCGGCAAAGGTTCGGTTACCTGAACATAAGCTCGGCGTTGAGAAAGCTGTTTGTCGGCTCGATTAACATCAGCATTTACATAGATGTATAATCCCTGATCTTTCTTGCGTTTGATCTGTTCGGTCCGGACAAGATTGAGCAAAGTATCCTGAACTCTGACACGCAACAAATTATGCAACTCGGGATGTGTCATTCCAGTAGTCGATGAATTTACCATTTCAATGATCGTGTTCCTGAGTGTAACAAATTTGGAAAAACCGACCCCTTGATAAAACCAGAGTCCATAGTCGTCAAATTGAGGTATATCTGCGAGGGTGTAATAGCGGCCTGCATGGCTATAGCTTGAGAGATATCGAAGTTCCTGAAGTCGTCGGAACACACTCATACGTGAGTGAGTTTCAATCGTTTGATATAGCATATTAAGGTCGGCAATCATGCGACGGCGAAATAGCTTTTGCAGTGCTTCTTTGGAAGTTTTTTTGGACAACATAGCCCCTCCTGATACAATTATGTATATGGCTTGCAAAATAATACTTAATTGTATCCAAAAAGGGTTAAGATATCAAGCTTTCATTATGATGGATTCAGTAATAACAATGGTTTTAATGTTGTCCACGAGAAGACGGTCTGGTACAATTTAGACTTTTCCGCCACAGATGTCCTTTTATTTCGGTGAGTTGAGGGATCCAACCGGGAAATGACGTCGTGGAAAGAATGAGTAGACCGATGTACATGTATTTCTTCATACATTAGCTCCTAATCAGGGATTTTAATAATCTAATGTTTAGGCCATATATATTTCTTTTTCTTGACAAAGAAACCATGCGTTATGCCATCCTAAAAAGAAGTTTTTAGTTCCCAACACAATGTTTCTTTCGATTTGGAATGTTTCCTATTCCTATTCTATAACCCTTGGTCATGTGGTGAGCTGTGATCGAGAGAAAGACTACTTCGAGTTGCATATGAGAAAATATCGCTCTTCTACTAAAGCGGCAATCTTGCCGTAACTCCGATGCTTGAAGACGTACCTCCTTCCACGTTTACCCATTTCTTCAGCCCTATCAGGATGGTGCAACAACTCCACAATGGCATCCGCGAATACTTTTTCCTGATAAGGCACACAAATTCCAGCCCCGCTCTCCTCAATAATCAAACGTTGCTCAGGATGATCATTAGCCACTACAGCTTTACCCATAGCCATATACTCGATTAGCTTGGTGGGAGATGTAGAATTTAAAATAGGTGTAGGATAAAAAGGTGAAACACAGACGTCAGCTTTCTTCACATGATGCAATGCCTCTTGCCTAGGAAGGAATCCTGTAAATACAATCGCGTGGCCGATCCCTAACTTTGCGGCCTCGTCCATCAAAAATTTCTCATCAGCCGGGTCTTCACTACCACCTACCATATAGAGTTTCGCATTCGGTACTTCATTCAGAACCTTTTCAAAGACCCTGATCAAGAAATCCATTCTACGAACTTTCATCAGTGTTCCCAAGTAAAGGACACCTTTATAATCTTTACTTAACTCTGGAAAGGCTTTCTTTTGCTCATAAGGAAACATTTCAAGAGAAACACCCATTGGAACCGGCGTTAGTTTTTCATCGGGCAAGCCCATGGAAGAGACGTCTTTTTTCATCTGCTCACTTTGAACAAAAATATGGTCAGCTCTTGGCATTATCACACGATAGAGTAAGACCTTGAAAATTAACCCACGAATAAAATAAAACAAAGGGTATCTTGCGGTGCCTTCTCTTGAACTGTAAAGATTTGCCTCAGGAAAAGGATAGGATAACCAATACACAAACTTTATACCGTTAAGTCTTGACAGCAAAATAGCCATGAGTCCGGAAACAAACTTGTCTTTTACTTGAACAAAGTCATACTTATTATGGCGAACCAGGGAAAACATTTTGAAATCATGCATTATGCTATATATATGTTTCCTCAGCCTGCTAAAACGCGAAGTGCCATTATCTGTAACGCCAACCCATACCCTGCAACCAGACCATCTTGTTCGGTAGGGTGAATTGCAAGGATCTTTTGATTGAAGAAGCCAGTCAATTGAATGCCCGCGACGTACCATTTCTTGCCCAAAGAGGGCTGCGACATCAACGCGGAAGGGTGGAAATTTATCTGAAGAGACAAAAAGAAATTTCAATTTTTTACCTGACGAAAGTTTATCACCCATAAAACACCCTGTGTACCCCCTCGATCAGAAGTGTTCTTACATTATGAATCCTACTGCATTTTAAAAAACGTCATATATGTAATGGTCAGCATGGATTAGAGGAATGACCTCAAGGAGTATTAATTAGATGCGGTAACTGTAAGACATTAAATGTTTGATACAAAAGCTTTAGAAATTCAATAGCAAAGTCCTTACCCTGTCATAAACTGGGCTACACAGTTCTTTGATCAGGGCGTACTCACGCTTTGATAAACGGCTTGCTTTATTGATGCTCTTGGATTGAATCTTATGACAATATACATCCCGATATGGCAGATCAATGAATCTATAAATAAGTGGAAGTATATGCTGTTTTTGTCTAACAAGCTCATCATAATCTACAACCAGCATACCATCTTTTCCGATTCTGTCGTTGAGTTCAAACACCTGAGATACTTTTCCGTTAAAGGACAAACAGGCCCGCTTCAGTTTACTGATGCCCCATACACCCAATAAATTATAACGCCTTTTTTCTTTATCAGAAAGAAGATAAGTTCCACAGCCGCGAAAAAGTTCATTCAAGGCAAACCTTCTCCAATTGAACAAGATTGAGCGCACAACTGAAAATGGATTTCTCAGAACCCAAATAATCTTATGTCCCATCTTATGTTCAAAGTACTCATGGTAACATTCATTTAAGTATGTGGTCTGAAAGCAGTATCTTCCCCGCGGCGTGTGCGGCTCGAATCCCGATAAAATAAGAGCCGCGTCCAGCTCATCGTCCCGCCCGAACCAATAGTTGACCATTCCTTCACTCTGAGTAATGAGCCGCGAAAGCATCGTCGTGCCCGACCGCTGGCATCCACTGACAAGGATGGAATTCGGAAATTCGTCCAGCCTGGCCAGAAGATTGCACCCGCCTGACCTAACCTCACTGGCAAACTTCCTCCAGTTCGTAATCCGGCATTGAACTGACTTCATGATCTTCTCATTTTCAAGCATATCCCAGGCTCCGGTTGATATCTCCGACCTTTCTGTCAAAAGAAGCACGGTCGGCCTCAGACAGTTTAGACAGCCACAGTATCCGGTCTAATTTTAAAAGATTTACTAAATCGCATATCATTGCCGTTGGTGATGTAGTAAACGTGGTTTGCGAAGTTCAACATATCTTTTTCAAATTCTACATTGAGAAACCTACAAATACGTTTAAGTTCAGCAGTGGGATCTTGCACGATGTGCTCGTATTTCACACGAAGTAGCTGATTATCATTAACGTATTTTTTCAAATAAAAGGATTGCTCTTTTATAAATGGTTCTTCCAGCCACGAAGGCTCTTATTCCGAGGAAAGTTTCTTTTAATATGTGAATACAAAACACCCCTTCCGTCCCCGTATGGGGAGATGGAAAGGCGAGAGGGGATAAGCTCAAGTTACTGAGGAGTTGCGAATAATATGTTTTTTCATCTTCCCCAAAATAGCTTCTGAAAGATAACAGGGTAACTATGCCTAAAATCTATCACTTCCTTTTTATAAGACACTCTATAGTCAATGTCATAAACTTAAGCAATCAAGACATAGAAAGCACTTGATTTTTATAATAATTATGATAAGCTTAAAAATAATATTAATCCATACTTATCTTCATGAAAGGAGAAAAAAATGCCGGAAAAAATTCAAAAATGTAGCGAAGTTGGCATGGAGGTTGCTTTCCGAAATCTGTGCCAACCTTATTGATTATCTTAAAAATATCTTATCCTCACAACATTTCGTCAATCGACATAAAAACGCCCCAAAAGACTTTACTCGTTCCAGAAAACTCCCCTTTCAAACATTAGTGCTTTTCATGATCAACTTCATCAAAGGATCTTATCAGGACGAATTGGACCACTTCTTTAAAGCTTGGCTCAAACTTGAAGTCGCCTTTCATTTCGTCTCGAAAATGGCCTTGTCAAAAGCCCGCATGAAACTCAAATATTCCGCGTTTGTCGAACTCAACCAACATCTCGTTGAATATTTCTATGTCCATTTCAAACACAATACCTGGTGCGGATTCAATTTGCTTGCGGTGGACGGCTCAACACTCAAACTGTTTAAATTCAAAGACATCAAGACGCACTTTGGCAAAATAAAACCCTCAAATGGAAAAGCATGCCCGATGGCGCGCGTATCACAAATGTTTGACGTCTTAAACAAGGTGACGGTTGACGCCATTATCAGTCCGTATCATGTGGGAGAACGCGAACTCATGAAACAACACTTACTTAAACTGCTCCCCAATGACCTCCTCCTGCTGGATCGTGGCTATCCGTCATACTGGATCTTTAATCTCATCCTCTCCCTGGATGGCCATTTTTGCGCACGAATTTCCCAACAATGGCAAATTGTTCAGCAGTTCATCAAATCAGGGCGTAAAGAAGCCATCATCAATCTCAAACCATCTTTTATGTCAAAAAATGAAAGCCTTGAAATGGGACTTGATACAAGCTCCTTGTCGTTACGGCTCGTTCGTATTGAGCTGATCTCTGGTGAAGTTGAAATACTTATTACATCCCTGACCGATTCACAAACATATCCGCATGATATTTTTATGGATTTGTACCATAAGCGCTGGCCTGTTGAGGAAGATTACAAAAGCATGAAAACCCGGATCGAAGTCGGCAACTTTTCAGGTGAATCCGCTTTGTCGGTTTATCAGGATTTTCATGCCAAGGTCTTTGCCAAAAATCTCACCTCTGTTTTTGCGTTTCCGGCAAACGCCATTGTCAAAAAGAAAAACGAGGGCAATAAGCACGACAGACAAATCAATTTTACTCAGGCAATTTCAAAATCCAAAGATACCATTATCCTGCTGTTCGAAAGATCACGCGATATCGTTTTGGATTTAATAACGCAGTTGCATGCCGTCTTTATTTCGGCAACTGAACCCATTCGGCCCGGTCGCAAATTCAAGCGCAATCATAAGATGCACACTCGGGCATTCTATATGAACAATAAACCATGTCGTTAAGTTTATGACATTGACTCTATAGTATGAACTTATGACTGTTCAGATATTTGGTATTAAACGATTACGAAAATACTTTGTAACGATATTTTAAAC
>JAJSZW010000078.1 GCA_030262895.1 Deltaproteobacteria bacterium
ATCTCGAATATTGGCCGCTCTTATCAAAATCGGGAGGTTTACCCCTGATAATACTTCCACATGTCCTTCTTCAAGAAATGAATAGCTTAAATTAGAAGGAGTTCCTCCAAACATATCTGTAAGAATTAATACGCCTTTTTTCTTATCGACTTTTTTTATTCCTTCGGCAATTTTTTTACGGAGAATTTCAGCGTTTTCGTTCAGATCTATTGAAACCGATACCATGGCCTCAGGCCTTTTCCCAAGAATGAATTCTGCTGCATCTATTAATGCATCTCCAAGATTACAGTGTGTAGTTATCACTATACCTATCATAAAACTCCTTCTCAGGTTTAAGAAAAAATGGTGTGATGATAATTTAGCCCAAAGACACCGCTCTCTACTCTCAGCTCTCTACTCTCCGCTCTTTGCTCTCCGCTCTTTGCTCTCCGCGGCTAAACTGTTGTAATCTTATATCTCTATGTGTAATCCCAACCTGTTTACCTTGTTTATCAATATGTTCATATATGGTCTGTGCAATAATGACGGAGCGATGCCGACCACCTGTGCAACCAACTGCAATCTTTAAATAGGCCTTTCCTTCTTTTTCATATAAAGGCATTAAATAATCAAGTAAATCCAGATACTTCTTAAGAAATACAGGAGTTTCTTCATTATTCAAAACAAAATTTTTAACCTCTTCAGCTTCACCATCCAAATCTTTCAGTTCAGGTACAAAATATGGATTTGCAAGAAAACGAACATCTATAATAAGGTCAGCGCCATGAGGAGTGCCATATTTAAAACCAAAGGACTGGATATTTATCCTCATTGGTACCAGTTTCCTGCTTTTCTGCGCAATATTGAAGACAATAGACTTCAGTTCGTGAACATTACAGTGGGAAGTATCGATAATTCTGTCAGCTTTTTCTCTAAGGTCTTTCAATTGCTTCTTCTCAGCTTTTATCCCATCGAGAAGGCTTTTGCTCTGCGATAGAGGATGCTGTCTCCTTGTTTGACTGTAACGCTGTAATAATATTTTTTCATCTGCCTCAAGAAAGAGTATTTTAAAATTGTATCCTTTTTGCCTGATGGATTCGAAAACAGATGAATATTTGAAAAGAAGTCGTTTCTCGCGCAGATCCATAACAAAGGCAAGTCCTGCAATTTCAGAGGCATCTTCTATCGGCAGTTCCAGAAACTTGGGGAGAAGATCAACCGGCATGTTATCTACACAATAAAAATCCGCATCCTCAAATGCTGCAATTGCAGTGCTCTTACCGGAACCCGAAAGCCCTGTAATAATAATTAGTTTTAAGTTATTCAATTTTGTTAAAATTCATCGTCCTCATCTTTGATGATGGAAAAAATTTCATCGCTGTCAACAGCACTTAACAGCCTCTCCTTAAATGGATCATTTTTTAAAATTCTGGAAATTCTGGCAAGCAGCTTCAAATGAAGACCAGTAGAATTCTCCGGCGTTACAAGAAGAAAAAAGATGTGGGCAGGTCGTCCATCTATAGACTCGAAATCAACTCCTTGACGGCTTAAGCCAAAACTAACAACCAGTGATTTAAGATTTCTCATTTTACCATGAGGGATTCCAATACCTTCACCTATGCCGGTGCTGCCGAGTCTTTCCCTCTCCATAAGAACCCGAACAATTTCCTCCTTATTAACACCGGCAATACCGGCAACAGGAATTACCAGTTCTTCAATAACTCCTTTTTTGTCAAGTGATTTCAAGTCGGAAAGAATTGCTTCTTTAGGCAAAACATCAAGAATTTTCATATCATATCCACCTACATCACACCAATCTAAGACAACGCAAGAAATCGTAACTTTTATATTCTTTCATATGCTCTTTTAACCCGTATTTTCACAAGCTGAGTTTGCTGCAGGCGCAAGGCGTAGGCCATGAAGCTGTGGTACTTTCACTGCGAATGGCCTGCAACACAGCGGATGCGGTAAAATCGGCTTGTGAAAATACGGGTTAGCTGCTGGGCTCTATCAAACCGTAGTGGCCGTCCCTGCGTTGATATAAGACATTAACTTTTTCTGTCCTTGCATTTGTGAACACAAGGAAATTACCATTCAAAAGATCCATTTGCATAACCGCTTCCTCAACTTCCATCGGCTTATATTCGATATTCTTGATCTTTATTTCTCTTGTGGTTTCGGAATCCATAGGGGCGGTATCTTCGGCAATAATGCCTTTTTCCCTGGCTTTTGTTCCACTTCTTCGTTCTCTGTTTTTCTGCTTGCTTTTTTTAATCTGTTTCTCAAGCTTGTCTAAAACCATATCAATGGCTGAATACATATCAACCGTTTCTTCTTTACCATTTATATTAAGTCTGTCACCGATAATATTAATTTCAGCTATATGGCGGAACTTTTCAACCGAAAGAACAACTTTAGCTTCTGCTGGATTATAAAGAAATTTATCAAAGCGATTAAGCTTGTCTTGAACATATGTTTTTAAATTTTCAGAGGAATCAAGATTTTTAAAAGTTACAGATGTCTGCATGCTAAAAAACCTCCCTAAACCTATGTTAAAATTGTTTGCGTTTGTTGGATGACAAAAGTTGCATCATTTCCCGATATTTAGCTACTGTTCTCCTCGCAATATTTATGTTTGATTCTTTTAAAAGTTTTGTAATTTTTTCATCGCTATACGGTTTGCTTGCATCCTCGTTTAAAATAATCTGTCTAATTTTTTCCTGGACGCTGGCAGAAGCTATTGAATCGCCATCGATGCGATTAATAGAACTATTAAAAAAATATTTCAATTCAAAAAGGCCCTGCGGGGTATAGGCATACTTATTTGTTGTAACTCTGCTGATTGTCGATTCATGCATATCTATGTCCTCTGCAACATCTCTTAACACCATAGGCCTTAAGTGCGCTATCCCATTTTCAAAAAATTCCCGCTGAAACTTCAATATGCTTTCCATCACTCTATAGATGGTTTTCTGACGTTGCTGAATACTCTTTATCAACCAGGATGCTGAACGTATCTTATCTTGCAGGTATTCTTTTGCCTTACCTGAAAGTTTCCCGCCACGACTTATAAACTGCTTATAATATGAATTTATATGAAGTTTTGGGACGCCATCGTCATTCAGTAATATCAAAAAACCATCTTCAAGTTTATAAACAAAAATATCGGGGTTAATATATTGAGGCTCTTCAACGCTGAAAGTCCGTCCAGGCTTCGGCTCAAATTCTTTTATAATATTTACGGCAGAAACAACCTCTTGGATATTAATTTTTAAGGCACTGACAATGGCTTTGTAATTCTTGTTTTCAAGATGATTAAGATGGTTCTTTATGATATCCGTAACTATGCTATTATTCAGTTTAAAATGCTTTGCCTGTACCAGCAGACATTCTTTTAGATCACTTGAGCCGACACCTATTGGATCAAATGTCTTTATTAGTGATAATACCTGATTAACTTTATAGGATGAAGAACCGCTCGTGTTGATAAGCTCTTCAACAGGAATGTCAAGATAACCATCTTTGTTAAGGTTTCCTATTATCAGGCTTCCAATCTTTTCTTCCTCCTCTGTTGGAAAGGTCATAAGCAGTTGCCAGAGAAGATGGTCATTCAAAGATTCTTTACGGGCTACAAAGGACTCGAAATTTAGTGTATTTTTTTTCTCGGTCTCAAAAGCAATTTTTCCGGTCGAATTGTATTCATCAATATAATTGTTCCAGTCAATATCATCGTTAATTTTTTCTTCTATTTCGACTTCTTTTATTGCAGGCGTATCATCAGATACAGCCTCGGATTGATCTGCCCGCGATTCCTCATCGGCAAAATTCTGCACCTCCTCCAGAGCAGGATTTTCATCGAGTTCCTGACGAATTGCTTCCACAAGCTCCAGCCTGGAAAGCTGCAAAAGCTTAATTGACATCTGGAGCTGCGGGGTCATTATCAGTTGCTGTGTTAATTTTAGCTGTTGTCGTAATTCAAGTACCATTTTATAATCTGAATTCGTCTCCTAGATATATGCGGCGGGCAGTTTCGCTTGTAGCTATTTTTTCCGGTGATCCGGCCTCAACTACCTTTCCGTCACTTAATATATACGCTTTGTTACAGACTTCAAGCGTTTCCCTTACATTATGATCTGAAATAAGTATTCCAATACCTTGATTTTTAAGGTGTTTTATAATATTTTTAATATCAATTATCGCCAAAGGATCGATGCCCGCAAAAGGTTCATCAAGAAGTATAAATGAAGGATTCGTTGCGAGTGCCCGCGAAATTTCCAATCGCCGCCTCTCCCCTCCTGAAAGGACACAGGCCTTCCGGTCTGCAAGATTTTTTATGCCCAACTCCTCCAGAAGCATGTTTGCACGTTCCTCCCGCTCCGATCTTGAGATAGGAAGAATTTCAAGAATAGCCATGATATTCTGTTTTGTTGTAAGTTTTCTGAATACCGAAGCTTCCTGAGGTAAATAACCCACGCCTTTACGCGCCCTCAAATACATTGGACAATTTGTAATATCCTCATCGTCAAGAAAAACCCGGCCTTTATCAGATTTTATCATACCGATAGTCATATAAAAAGTAGTTGTTTTTCCGGCACCATTTGGACCGAGAAGACCAACAACTCCACCGCTTTCTACGCTGAGGCTGACTGAATTTACAACTCTTTTTCCATTATATGTTTTGACCAGATTTTTTAAAGACAAAACTGACATATTAATAGCCGTTTACAGTTGTCGGTTTACGGTTCACAGTTAGGATGGTTTTGTGATGCAATAAAATCAACAGGTTAGAAGTTCCCATAAATCCGTTATAATCAGTACTTTTTTTATCTTTGTCAACCGTGAACCGTAAACCGTTCCTTATTCTATTCCTTTTTCTTTGGAATAAAAAACAGCTTCAACACGCTTTTCATTGCCGCTTTCAACAGTCATGCGATCTTCAGCTCTGTAAATAGTTATTTTCTCACCGGAAACAAAATTAGTTCCGCTTGTGACCTTTGAATTCGGACCGGTTAAGACGAGAACACCTGTTTCACTTGTATATACTGCATGTTCTGCAACGGCAACCTTGTCATCAAAATTTATTTTTACATTGCCGCTCGAAATAATTTTTTCTATCGACCCTTCATCCGAAGTCAAGTTTTTATTGTTATCTTCAACTTTTTTATAAAAAATCTTAAGCCTGTCAGCGGTAATAACCGTATCCTCCTGAACAGCTCTGACATTACCAATAAATTCAGCGCATTTTGCCTCGCTATCTGCTATCAGCTTGTCCGCTGTAATATAAATCTTTTTATTTTCTTTTAAATCTTCTCCTTCGGCAAAAGCGGAGCTTACCATAAAACCAGTTATAATTACAAGTGTCGTCAGAACAAACAAACTGTAACATCTCAATAACTCGTGGTATTGACTTCCGGATTCCCGCCTTCGCGGGAATGACAATCGGGTCTTATTGTCCGTCATTCCTGCGAAGGCGGGAATCCGGACAAAATTGGCGCGCCAAAGTATTTGCCCCAATTTATTAAGAAAATAGGACAAAATTTGATAATAAGAATTTTTACAGCTTAATATTTTCACTGAAAATCCCCTTTACATTTCCCTCAAGCATGGTTTTTTTTGTATTTAAATCAAAAGAAATTGAATCTGCCGTTAATTTTTCCGAATCACTGCTTATTTCCACAGAAACATTTGAAAAAAGTATACGACGGGTATGCTCGTAATTTAATTTTTCGGTTTTAAGCACATAATTATCATTTTTTACCACAACATTGCCGGCAACTTCAATGTCATTTGATTCTGTATGTAAAAATCCCTTTTCCGCTGTAAGGTAAGCTTTTTTCCCGTCTTTCATATAAAAAACTACAGAAAGATCATCTAATATCAACTGTTTTTTTTCATCAAGCAACTTGGCTGAACTTGCATCCAGGCTCCATTCAATTACTCCATCACGCGTTGCAGTGTGATGAAGCTTGCCTAAGGACATTTTTGCCGCGCTCTGTATCGCGGATTTAAGTCCGGCAGTTTCATCTAAAATGTTGCGATACGTCAAAAAAACCGCGATTATAATCCCCAATAAAATAATAATAATTGAAATTAAGAAGAACTTCAATTTTCCGGGATTCTGGTTATTCAAAAAAAACATGGTAACTACTCAGGTTATTAGGTTCACGGTTCACGGTTCACGGTTGGTTGCCTTGATCTCTTCATATTTAACCATTTAGCTACTAATGGAATTTTATCCCAGAGTCCTTGAGCCTTAAGAATTGCTTCGCAGACTTCTCTAACAGCTCCAGCTCCGCCCTTTGCAGAAGTTACCATGCATGCTTTTTCCAAAACCGCCTCATGAGAATCAGCTACCGCTATAGAAAGTTCAACAATTCTCATAAGCGGCAGATCGGGCAAATCATCACCGATAAATGCTATTTCTTCAGGAGAAACACCTGCTTGTTCAGAGATACTATCCAGCACAGCAGCCTTATCTCTGACCCCATCAAACAACATTGTAATACCAAGATTTTTACAACGGTGATAAAGGGCTTTTGAACTCCTGCCGGTTACTATGCACACATTAAGACCTGCTTCCATTAAAAGCCTTATACCAAGGCCGTCCTTGACATTAAAGACTTTTGTTTCTTCAGAGTTGTCATTGTAAATTATACTTCCATCAGTAAGCACACCGTCAACATCAAGCAACAGAAGTTTGATCTTTTTCAGTTTATTTTCTATCTCCGAATCCGTATAGGCCATAAATAATCTTTCCAATAAAAAAGTGACGGTTCACAGTTCACAGTTCACAGTTCACGGTTGGTTGCCTTGATCTCTTCATATTTCGTAACTACTCAGGTTGTTAGGTTCAGGGTTAGTCGGCTTTTAACCGTGAACCGTGAACCCTGAACCACTAAACCCTTGAACTGTTAATGCATTTCGTATAGCTTTAAGCTGGAGAAGCAGCCCCTTAAGTGAATCTATTTTTAATGAATTGGGCCCGTCGCAAAGCGCCCTGTCAGGGTCTGTGTGTACTTCCAGAAAAATCCCGTCTGCTCCTGCCGCAACCGCAGCTCTGGCAAGAACCGGTACAAATTCACGCTGTCCCCCGGAACTTGTTCCTGCGCCTCCTGGCAGTTGAACGCTATGCGTTGCATCAAATATCACCGGCCATCCTGTATCCTGCATTATCTTTAAGCCACGAAAATCGACGACAAGATTGTTATAACCAAACATCGTCCCTCTTTCCGTAATCATAATCTGTTTGTTCCCGGTTGAAATAACCTTTTCCACAACATTCGCAATATCCCATGGTGCAAGGAACTGAGCCTTTTTAATATTGATTGGTATTCCTGTTCTCGAAACCTCTAAGATAAAATCAGTCTGTCTGCACAAAAAGGCAGGTATCTGTATAATATCCAGAATGTCAGCCGCCCTTGACACCTCATTTATGCTGTGAACGTCTGAAAGTATCTTTAGGCCAAGCTCCTTCTTAATATTTTCAAGAATCTTAAGGCCGTCTATAAGCCCCGGCCCCCTGTATGAATTAATAGATGTCCGGTTGGCTTTGTCATATGAGGCCTTGAATATCAAGGGGATATCCAATTGCCGGGCAAGTTCTTTAAGATATGATGCTATCTCAAAAGTAGTATCATAATCTTCTATCACACACGGGCCTGAAATCAAAACAAGAGGTGAGGCCTGGCCAATCTCTATATCATCAACCCTTACAATATGTTTCATAAGTTAACACCTAAGATGAGCGATTAGCTCTTAGCAATTAGCTCTTAGCAATTAGCTCTTAGCAATTAGCGGTTAGCTCTTATTATTTCGGGTGGTTACCAGCCGATTCGATTTTCACCCATCGGGTGAAATATTATTGTTTAATAACATCTTGATATAGTTTGACTAATAGCTGAAAGCTAATGGCTAATGGCTAATCGCTCATTTTAGTTAATAGTTATCAGGAACCAAGTATTAATCAACCAAATTATCGCGCACATATTTAAAAGTCAAGGAACGAAAAACTTTGCCTTGATTACAGCTTTTTTAACTGTTATTGTTTTTAATTAGAGTTCCGAACTCTTAAATCCTCACTCAAAGAAAGAAAGGTCATTATAACATATTGAGAACTAAAGAAAAAAAATCAAAGAAACGGCTTATTATACTATTATGTATTATTCTTGCTATCCCAATTGCGTGGATCTTGATTACCAGGCTTGAAGGCGGCAAGCCATCCATCAAGCTGGATCTTCTATCTCAGACAATAGGAGCCTCTCAAGAGCTCTCAATCTCAGTTGCGGATATGAAAAGCGGCCTGAGAAGAGTATGGATAGGCCTCTTGCAAAACGGTATGGAAACTGTTTTACTTGAAAAGGATTTTCCAGCTAAAGGCCTTATTGTCGGGGGTATAAAACATGAAGAAGCCCTCAAGGTTAAGATAGATCCGGATAAAAGGGGAATAAAAGACGGCAAAGCTATTCTGCGTATTGTTGTGTGTGATTTTTCCTGGCGGCATTGGTTTAAAGGGAACCGGACATATCTTGAAAAAAACATAATTATCGACACAAAACCGCCTGAAATAGATATTATAAGCAGATTTCACAATATAAGCCAGGGCGGGGCATGCCTTGTTGTATATAAGTTATCAGAAGAATGCCATAGAAGCGGAGTTTATGTTGAAGAGAATTTTTTCCCCGGTCATTCAGGGCATTTTCAGGATAAAAACGTTTTAATGGCCTTTTTTGCTCTAAATCATAAGCAGGAACCCGGGACTAAAATCTTTGTTAAAGCAATTGATCGTGCAGGCAACACTTCAAAAGCAGGTTTCAATTACAATATAAAAAGAAAAGTCTTTAAAAAAGATGTGATCAATATTTCCGACAAATTTCTAAACTGGAAAATGCCTGAATTTGATATTTATACCCAGCAAGTTTCCGAATTAACAATAAAAAACAAATTTCTTAAGGTCAACCGGGATATACGAAAGAACAGCTACAATAAAGTAATTAAATTAGTTGAAAAGACCGACAAGGTTTTATACTGGGACGGAGTATTCTTAAGGCTTCCAAAATCGGCAAACAAAGCTGGGTTTGCTGAAAATCGCGTTTATAAATATAACAACAAAATAATTGACCGTCAGATTCATCTTGGTATAGATCTCGCGTCAATTGCACACTCACCAATTCCGGCAGCCAACAGGGGAAAGGTTGTATTTGCCGGATCAATAGGTATCTACGGAAAAACTGTAATTATTGATCATGGTTTTGGGCTGCAGAGTATGTATGCTCATTTAAGCAGTTATAATGTAGAAGAAAAACAGATGGTATCTAAAGGTGAAATCGTAGGCCGTACCGGCATCACAGGGCTGGCCGGCGGTGACCATCTCCATTACAGTATTCTTATCCATAATACTTTTGTAAATCCTATTGAATGGTGGGATAAGGCATGGATAAAAAATAATATTTCAAGCAAAATAAATAAGGCTGAGAGCAGGTAAATAGTAACAGTTCAGCCACTAAGGCACAAAGACCCAAAGGAGGGATATGAATTTTAAACTTTTATCAAAAACGCCTGTCTGTGGGCGAACACATGCAGGCAAAGAAAAATCTATTACTGATTAAAAACGTCATCAAGATAATTATATTATAATCTTGGTGTCTTAGTGCCTTTGTGGCTGAGTTATTGCTGAAAATTTAAGGAATCCTATGGTGAAAAAATATAAAATAAATAAGACCTATAAGGAGATCAACGAAAAGATCAAATCAGGTAAGGTCGTTGTAGTTACAGCGGAAGAAGTAATTGATATTGTTAAGCAAGAAGGGGCTGTTGAAGCCGCAAGACATGTTGACGTTGTGACAACAGGAACTTTCTCTCCCATGTGCTCTTCAGGAGCTTTTATTAATTTTGGACAATCTGTTCCAGCTATAAGAGCCTCAAAGGTATGGCTTAACAAGGTTCCTGCGTATGCCGGACTGGCTGCCGTAGATTGCTTTATAGGTGCCACGGAATTGTGCGAGGATGATCCTTTAAACAAGGTTTACCCCGGTGAATTTAAATATGGCGGGGGGCATGTTATACAGGAGCTGGTAGCAAAAAAAAAGGTACGTTTAAAGGCGACATCATATGGAACATCGTGCTATCCTAACCAGATGATCGAAAAAGATATAACTTTGCGCACAATTCCCAATGCCGTTCTTTGCAATCCTAGAAATGGGTATCAGAATTATAACTGCGCAGTAAATCTGACGAAAAAAACTGTTTATACATACATGGGAACTCTCAAGCCCAAGGCCGGCAACGCAAACTATTGCTCTGCAGGACAATTGAGCCCTCTTTTAAATGATCCTTATTACAAAACAATTGGTCTTGGAACCAGGATTTTTCTGGGTGGAGCAACAGGCTATGTAACCTGGCACGGCACTCAGCACAACCCTTCTGTAAAGAGGACAAAAACAGGGGTTCCTGTTTCGCCTGCCGGAACTATTTGCGTAATGGGAGATTTGAAAAAAATGAGCCCGAAATGGCTCGTCGGAGTAAGCTTACAGGGTTATGGCTGTTCTCTCTCAGTGGGTTTAGGCATACCAATCCCCATATTAAATGAAGAGATTGTTAAGCACACCGCTGTTTCTGATGAAGAGATATTTACTCAGATTATAGATTATGGATACGATTATCCTAACGGAATTTCAAAAAGTTACGGCCAGGTCAGTTATGCGGAACTCAAAAGCGGTTCAATAAAGTTTAAAGGTGAGATAGTGCAGGCTGTACCTCTTTCCAGTCTGGTTAAGGCTCGTGAGATCGCTGAAACGTTGAAAAACTGGATTTCCAAAGAAAAATTTACTCTTTGTGAACCACAATTTACGCTGCCGAATGCCTGATACCATACGAACTTTCATAGCTTTCAAGCTCCCGAAAAACATAATATCTTCTATCAGTGAGATTCAGAACAGATTTAAATCTTATGCTTTTAAAGCAAGATGGGTTAATCCGGCAAATATCCACCTTACACTTAAATTCTTAGGGGATATTAATCATACTGATATTGAAAAGGTTAGTGAAACAATAATAAATGCCGTTAACAGTCATACTCCTGTATCACTTGCAGTAAAAGGTGCGGGTGTATTCCCCGGCATTAAACGTCCACGTGTTATATGGGTGGGGCTTACAGGGGAGATTGAAAAACTTGTCGGCATACAAAATAACATTGAAGAAAATTTAGAAGAACTCGGATTCCCCCGGGAAAAAAGACCTTTTAGAGGACATCTGACACTTGGCAGAATAAAGGGAAAAATTAATCCCAAAAAACTCCTGGATGCAATAAAAAAATTTGAAAAATTTGAATCGGAATTATTTACTGCCGATAAGATTTTTTTGTTTAAAAGCGATCTTAAATCAACCGGCTCTGTTTATACAGAGCTTATGGGAAAACGGTTGAGTGGTAAATTGGTCGAGTAAGGAAATAGGTAACCATTCACGGCTTGAAATTTAAAATTGGAAAGTAGAAATTAGGGAGAACAGTACAAAAGCATGAAGGCCAAATTTCTAATTTCAACGTTCCGTGAACGGTTACGGAAATAGTTAATTAGTTGAGCAGGAAAATGGTTGTTGATAATTAACAAGGTCTGAAACAGGAGAATATCATGAATAGTTCACCGGACAAGCAAAAAGCCGCCGAAACCGCCATGCTTCAGATAGAACGTCAGTTTGGCAAAGGCGCTATTATGAAGCTGGGCAGCAGGGCAATAATAGATGTCCCTGCAATACCCTCGGGTTCAATCGCACTAGACAAGGCACTGGGTGTAGGCGGACTTCCAAAGGGCAGAGTTATTGAAATTTATGGCCCGGAATCATCCGGCAAAACAACACTTGCGCTTCATGCTGTTGCGGCTGCTCAGAAACAGGGCGGCATTGCGGCTTTTATAGATGCTGAGCATGCGCTTGATACCACTTATGCAAGAAAACTCGGTGTAAATTGCGATGAACTTTTAGTTGCCCAGCCTGATACCGGCGAGCAGGCCCTTGAAATCACAGACATGCTTGTAAGAAGCGGAGCAATAGATATATTAGTCATTGATTCAGTCGCTGCACTCGTTCCCAGAGCGGAAATAGAAGGCGAAATGGGCGACTCGCACATGGGGCTTCAGGCAAGACTGATGTCACAGGCATTAAGAAAGCTTACCGGCTCAATAAGCAAAACCATGACCGCATTAATTTTCATTAATCAGATACGAATGAAAATAGGAGTTGTATTCGGAAATCCGGAAACAACTACAGGAGGCAATGCTCTCAAGTTTTACTCGTCGGTAAGGATCGATATCCGGCGAACAGGCGCCATCAAAGATGGGCAGGAAGTTATAGGGAACCGAACCAGAGCACGTGTCGTCAAAAACAAGATGGCGCCCCCTTTTAAGGAGGCTGAATTCGATATAATGTATGGCGAAGGTATATCTCAGGCAGGGGACCTTCTTGATGTGGGAGTTGAAACAGGAGTGGTTGATAAAAGCGGTTCCTGGTATTCATATGATGGAGAAAGAATAGGACAGGGCCGTGAAAACGTAAAAAAATTCCTGAAGGAAAATCCGGACATTTATAATTCAGCCCTAGAAAAAGTTAGAGAAAAACTGGGTCTCACGCAAAAGGAAAAAAGTGAAGAGACAGGGGGCAGTAAGCAATAAACAATGACCAATGACCAGTGGACAGGGACTAATAACCAATAACGAGAAACAGTTTTATCCAAAAGCTAATCGCTAATGGCTAAAAGCTAACCGCACAGTTCGACAATTTTCAATTGATCAGTGACCAGTAACGAGTAACTTATGAAAATGACAGGCAACGAAATTCGCAGACAATTCCTTGAATATTTTGAAAAGCATAACCACAAGATTGTGAGAAGCTCATCCCTTGTGCCCCAAGACGATCCGACTCTGTTATTCACCAATGCAGGAATGGTGCAATTTAAACGGACATTTTTAGGTGAAGAAAAGAGAAGCTATGTCAGAGCGGCTTCATCTCAGAAATGCGTAAGAGCCGGGGGTAAACATAATGATCTGGAAAACGTAGGTTATACTGCGAGACATCATACTTTTTTTGAAATGCTGGGCAATTTCTCTTTTGGTGATTATTTCAAGGAAAAGAGTATTGAGTTTGCCTGGGATTTGCTTGTAAACGGATACGGGCTGCCGGAAGATAAATTAATAGTTTCTGTATTCATAGATGATGATGAAGCTTATGAAATATGGAACAAAAATATTGGTGTACCCGAAGACAGGATTGTCAGGTTCGGAGAAAAAGACAACTTCTGGTCTATGGGCGACACAGGCCCATGCGGACCTTGTTCTGAAATACTCATGGACAGGGGAAAAGAGTTTGCATGCGACAGGCCGGATTGCAAAGCAGGATGTGAATGTGACAGATATCTTGAAATCTGGAATCTCGTATTTATGCAGTTTAACCGGGACGCTTCAGGCAAAATGACTCCTCTTCCAAAACCCAGCATTGATACTGGTATGGGTCTTGAAAGAATAGTTTCTATTATCCAGGATGTACCTACAAACTATGAAACCGATCTTATAATTCCTATAATAAATAAAACCGAAAGCCTTTCTGAAAAGCGACTTGGAGATTCATCTGAAGATGATATAGCAATGAAAGTAATTGCCGATCACAGCAGGGCCGCTGCATTTCTCATAGGAGACGGGATACTGCCGTCCAATGACGGAAGGGGCTATGTACTGCGCCGCATAATACGAAGAGCTATTCGCTATGGACGTCATATAGGTCTTGTAAAACCTTTTCTTCATAAAACTGCAAGCGTTGTATTTGATATAATGAAGCCTGTATATCCGGAACTTTCAAAAGCTGATGCTTTTATCACAAATGTAGTTAAAAACGAAGAAATCAGATTTTCAGATACTTTAGACAATGGCCTTAAACTTCTCAACGATACGCTTTCAGATATAAAAGCAAAGGGACAAAAAGAAATCCCCGGACAATTAATATTCAAACTGTATGACACCTACGGGTTCCCTCTTGATATAGTCAGAGACGTGGTCAGAGACAAAAATATCAGTCTCGATATACAGGGATTTAATAACGCCATGGAAGGCCAACGCGCCAAATCCAGATCTGTCGCAGCCTTTTCAGAAGTCAGTGATGCCTATAAGAAACTATCGGCCGAAGGAATAAAACCCGAATTCGTTGGTTATGACAAACTATCCTGTAATGCAAAGGTCCTTGTTGTCGTGGAAGACGGCAATGAAGTTCAAAAAGCTTCAAGCGGAAAAGAAATAGAAGTTATAACCGATTTTACACCTTTCTATGCTGAATCAGGAGGCCAGGTAGGTGATAAAGGCAAAATAACAGGCCCAAATTTTGAAATGGAGGTTTCTTGCACAATTAAAGACCCAACTGGTCTGATAATACACAAAGGAAAAATCATTTCAGGGAATATTAAAAAGGAAGATAATGTCATCTTAACTATTGACAAAAATGAACGTGATGCAATTGCCTGCAACCATACTGCAACTCATATACTGCATTCTATTCTGCGGCGGATTCTTGGTGACCATGTAAAACAGGCGGGTTCGCTTGTGGCTCCTGACAGGCTCCGGTTTGACTTTACTCATTTTTCTCAGGTTGATACGGACACCCTTGATAAAATTGAAACACTCGTGAACAAAAAAATACGCCGGAATGTATCTGTACAGATTGAGGAAATGGATGCGGAAAATGCCTTAAAATCAGGCGCTACAGCACTTTTCGAGGAGAGATATGGCGAAAGAGTCAGAGTTGTTTCTCTTGCCGATTTCAGCAAAGAGCTTTGCGGTGGAATCCATACAAAATATACTGGCCACATAGGATTCTTCAAGATAATCGGGGAATCCAGCGTGGCATCCGGAGTCAGAAGAATTGAGGCATTAACAGGCGATGCCGCGTTGACATATACACAAAAAACTTCAAATATACTCCGCAATACAGCCCGTCTGGTCAAAGAAAAGCCCGAAGCTTTAACGCAAAGAGTTGAGAAAATCCTGGCTGACTATAAGTATCTTGAAAAAGAAGTTGAAAGATTAAAGACACAGATGGCTTCCAGATCTACAGACAAAATTGAAGATGATATTAAATCAATAAACAATATTAAAGTGCTTGCAAAAAAGGTTTCAGTTGATAATCCTGCTGCGTTGAGAGACCTGGCCGATAAGTTCAAGGAAAAAATAAAGTCAGGCATAGTTGTGCTTGGCTGCAATACAGGGCCAAAAGTGCTGCTCATCACAGTAGTTACAAAAGATCTTGTTGATCGCTTCCACGCAGGAAATATTGTCAAACAGGTAGCGGCAATAGTCGGCGGAGGCGGAGGCGGAAGACCGGATATGGCCCAGGCTGGTGGGACAAAGCCGGAACTGCTTGATAAGGCACTGGATAAAGTTTTTGAAATAGTAGAGAACTGATCTTTAAAGGCACTAAGTCACCCAAAAAAGTTCCAGGAGAGCGACTGGTTGCCTGTCACAATGAGGAGCTTGTGAAGTTGGGATGCAAAAATGCCAAGTTATTTTTTACCGAGTCCTTAATAGCTTCACGATTCGGTCGACGGCTGGATTTGCTCATAATTGCGCCCTCCCAACCAGCTTTTCCGAACAAAGCAGATTACGATAATTTTTTGTCAGCGGCTTTATAAAAATCTTCTTTGGACTGGTGGCATAACTCTTACCTTCGCGAACAAGACCCTGGCCGGTTGTCATGCCCAGGCATTGCCAATTGGCCGCCTTGTAACAGACACCTTGATAATGGGCCGGGTCTACAAAAGTTTCCATTAATACCGGAGAATAGCCCCAACTCTCTTGCCAATGTACTCTTATTTGCCGGTTGATTTGACCCAATACATGGCTGGCAAGATTTTTGACCCGCACCCATGGGAAAATCAAAAACCGTGAATTGTTAATAACCCAGGCCAGATTGTTCAAACGCTGCTTTTCCGTCCAGCCAATCCAACGGTCTCTTGTCCCCATGGATTTTGCTGCACCGGAAAACAGAACACAACCTAATCGACCTTGCTCGCTTTTAATAAAATATCGTAGCGTATATCCAAAGGGTCTCTTGTATCCCAGGTAATGATACCGTGATACATATTCTTTCCATAGTGCTGCAATATCTTTATCTTTTACAATCTCCAGTTCTACCGGATATAGCTCCTTGAGTTTGCAAGCTATTTCAGGCTGAGGCCCTGTTTTCTCTGTTATGGAAATCGCTCTTTTAACTCTAGGTTTGGGTATTATCCGCTTTTCAGGGAGTTGTAAAATACCTTGTGAATCCAGCTTCTCCAATAATTTAAGACCAGCATCTACCTTGTTAGTTCCCGATGCTCTATACCATTGCAGGTTCTCCGCTATTGTCTGCGCCAACTCTTGTCGGCTTAACCGCCGGCAGAGCCTAACAGTTTCCTTTATTTCCTCAATCTCTTGAACTGTGATCTCGCGACCGCATTGGGTAATACCGGTAACCTTTTTTTCAAGCATAGACCGTTACTCCTTGCTTGGTGTTTATAATGAACCCAGGCTATACTATCAAAATGCCGTTTTTCTGTCTATAGTTATTTTGCGATAAAAAATATTCTCAGTCCTCATAAATCCTTGGCTGGCTTGACTGCACACGGGGTGCGTCCAGGCGGGCTGTTCATGCTCAATTGTGTTGTTATGCTCCGGCGCTATGCTGTAAACTATTGCCGGTA
>JAJSZW010000079.1 GCA_030262895.1 Deltaproteobacteria bacterium
AAGAAAAACAATTCAAAATTATTTATTCGTCCAAGCCTCCGAGCCTCCCAACAACCTTTAACTGGATGGCAAATTCTTTATGTCGGAGTGTGAGATTAAGAAAGTTACTGATATACGAATGGACGTCCGAGTAGTACCTTGAAAGAGCTGTTGCTTATGACAAAACAATCACACGACCACAATTTCAAAAATTTGTTTTTAGACTTTCCAAAGGAAACGTTGGCGTGGTTTTTCCCTTGAAAATTGTTACCACCAATTCCATCGACCCTGCCCTCTGGGACAACTTCGTAGAACGTCACCCTTTGGGAACAATCTACCACCATTCATTATGGCAGGATGTTATCAAAAAGACCTATGGTTACCAACCCCTTTATCATCTCCTCCAGGAAGACAGCTCCGGCCTTCAGGCTGCTATTTCTTCCGCTTTTGTCAAAAGCCGCCTCACAGGCAACCGCATTATTTCATATCCTTTCTCTGACACATGTGATCCCTTGGTTGAAAGTTCCGAACAACTTCGGGTCTTGATAGAGGCTGTGGAGCGATCCAGGGCTGAGCTGAATGCCCGCTTTGTCGAGCTTCGCTTCGCAAAAGCCCATCGATTTATCAATGATTATCCGTCGCGCACGGAATATCACACTTACCATCTCGCCTTGGACAGGCAACCGGAAGTGCTATTCCGCTCCTTTCACAAAAACTGTATTCAGCGGGCTGTCAAGAAGGCCAAGAAAGAAGACTTGGAGATTGTAACAGGAAAAACAGAACAAGACATGAAGGCGTTTTACCGCCTTCATGTCATCACGCGCAAGAAACATGGCATTCCCGTACAGCCATTCCGGTTTTTCAGAAATCTCTGGGACACCTTCCATTTTAGAAACATGCTTGGCTTACTCTTAGCCCGTTATCAGAAAAAGTTCGTTGCTGCAATCATCGTGCTCTCATTCAGTGGGACTACTTATTACAAGTTCGGTGCCTCAGATGAAGCGTTTTTTTCTTTGCGGGCAAATCAGTTGCTCATGTGGGAGGCGATAAAATGGGCGCACCAACGGGGATGCCATTCCTTTGACTTTGGCCGTACAAGCTCCACAAATGAGGGACTATCTAAATACAAATCCCGGTGGGGGACGGAAAAAATTCCTCTTGCCTACTTACAGATTCCCACTGTTGGAAAGTCTGAGGCTTTGGTTGAATCGTCTAAGAAACATGCTTATCTCAAAAAAATAATGACCCATATGCCTGCCCTGATCAATCGCATCAGTGGTGAACTGCTTTACAGGCATTTTGCGTGAAAGGGACACAGATTGTTCTGGACGACCATGCGCAGGACATACGAAAGATAGGCCAGAGTACCGGTGAAGCAAGACCGTCGAGGTTACCGGTTCGTCAATCTTGGAGATCAGAGCTGTTTTAACGGTATTGGTCCAAGGAGGCTTCGTATTGCCGTTACCAGTTCAGGTACCGCCTGGCGGTGAGCAAGTGGCCAAAAAGAGAGGCCGCAACAAACACGATAAACCCAACTAACCTTGCTTCTCATGTTCCTAAACCCCCTCTTCTACTTTTTCAAACCATTAATTCCCAGATCAATCCAAATCGTTCTTCGAAGGCAGATTGGTCTGTGGAAACTCAGGAAATACTCTCATATTTGGCCTATTGACCCTAACGCCGGTGGCCCACCTGATGACTGGTCCGGATGGCCTGACCAAAAGCGATTTGCCTTGGTGCTGACACATGATGTGGATACAGCAAAAGGTCATAAGAAGTGCCGTGAATTGATGGATCTCGAAAAAAGTATAGGCGTTCGCTCTTCCTTCAATTTCGTCCCTGAGCGGTATAGCGTTTCTTCGAAGCTTCGCAAGTACCTTACTGAAAACGGATTCGAAGTAGCGGTGCATGGGCTGAATCATGATGGAAAACTATTTTGGTCGAGAAAGATATTTTCAGAAAGAGCGATACGTATAAACCATTATCTGGAAGCCTGGAATGCTGTTGGCTTTAATTCCCCCTCCATGCATTGCAATCTGGATTGGATGCATGATCTAACTATAGAGTACGATCAGTCGACTTTTGATACGGATCCGTTCGAGCCCCAGCCGGACGGTGTAGGCACTATTTTTCCTTTTTTGGTCCAGGGGAACCCTACACAAAAAGGTTATGTGGAACTCTCGTATACTCTCCCCCAGGATTTCACTTTATTTGTTATCATGAAACAAAAAAGTATTAAGGTCTGGAAGGAAAAACTCGACTGGATCGCTGAAAAAGGAGGCATGGTGCTGTTGAATACACACCCCGACTATATGGATTTCAACAGCAAAGGGTTACGTGTGGATGAGTACCCGACAAAATATTACCTGGAATTTCTTGAGTACGTTAAAAGCAAATACAAAGGCCAATATTGGCATGTGTTACCAAAGGAAATGGCCCGCTTTTGGACATCGAACATGGGGAAACAGGATTTACAGGATAGTTTATCTTCTGCCTTTCCAGAAGTAGGTCAACGTAGGATGTCTCCAAAATTCATACTGCGACGTTGGCAACGTATGCCTTGCTATCTGAGACTATCTGGTTTATAGTCTACCCATCAGCAGATCTTGACCGCTCAGACATTTTACGAAGCAATTTCTATGATCTATTAGTCCGATCAACTCTTAGAAAACGGGAGGCCTTGAGATGAATGTGAAAGTACTTTTCCCTGAGGAACTTCTGCTCGCCTTGAGAGAAGACCCAGAGAGCTTTCGCAAAAAGGTTCTTATCTTTACGTTGGGCAAATTATATGAGACGGGTCGCATCTCTGGAGGGTTAGGCGCCAAAGTTCTCGGTTGCGACCGCTGGGAGTTCTACCGGCTTCTTTCGGATAACGGGTTTGCCGTACTCGACTACCCGGACGAAGAGCTGGATCAGGAAGGCGAGGTAGGCAGTGAATGGCACAGACGGATTCAAGGCCAATGAAGGCAGTGGTCAATAGCACCCCGCTGATTGCTCTTTCTATGCTAAACCATCTGTTCGTCTTGAAAGCCCTTTTTGATGAGATATTTGTTCCAGCCGAGTCATTCCCATTGCCTCCCGAACTTTTAGGGCTTGATACCGGCGAAATGGATGTGATCTTACTCGCTCGCGAGGTCAAGGCGGATTGGGTTTTGATAAAAGAAAAAAGATCGGTGATAATCAGCGTAAATTCGCCTGCCCTGTGAAATTCCGAAGGACAAGCGTAGCGTATTTAACCGGGGTGGCTGAATAACTACAAGAATGGTAACAAAGGGATATGAAAAAACTTCCAATAGGGATACAGACATTTCGTGATATCATTTTAAATGATTATCTGTACGTGGACAAAACAAAGAAAATATTCGATCTGGTAACTAATCCAAAAGGCGTATATTTTCTTTCAAGGCCGCGAAGATTCGGCAAAAGTCTGTTCATCTCCACGTTGAATGAGATATTTGAAGGTGAGCAGGAGCTTTTTAAAGATCTGTGGATATACAAGGCAGATTATGCGTGGGAAAAACATCCGGTCGTGAGGATGGACTTCAGTAAATCAAAGGCACGAAACGGAGATGAGCTGATAAACTATATTGTATATCAGCTTGATAAAACAGCGCAGGTTTACGGAATCACCCTTGAACAGACGCAGTATGATATCAAGTTTGATGAACTTTTGACCAAACTTAGCGGGATCAACAAGGTCGTTATTCTTATTGATGAATATGACAAGCCTATAATTGACAATATTGAAAACAGGGAACTGGCTGTTGAACTCCGCGAGATATTAAAGGGCTTTTACACCATCATAAAGGCGTGTGATGAATACATCCGGTTTGTGCTTTTAACAGGGGTGAGCAAGTTTTCCAAGGCAGGAGTTTTCAGCGGGCTTAACAATCTGAAAGACATTTCCATGGACACAAGGTATTCATCGCTTCTCGGAATAACCAGACAGGAAATGAAGAGCAGCTTTAAAGATCATACAGACCTGTTTGCAAAATCAGAAGGCATCAGCAATGCCAAGCTGATTAAAAAGATAACATACTGGTACAATGGTTTTTGTTTCAGCGGAACTTGTGAAAAGGTTTTTAATCCGTTTTCAATGCTTCTTTTGTTCGACAATGCCAGATTCAGCAATTACTGGTTTGAAAGCGCAACGCCAAGCTTTTTGATAAAATTGATGAAAAAGAAAAACTTTGACATAAAGAGGTTGAAAGGAATGGAGGTAAGTGAGGAATCATTCGGCGCCTATGAACTTGAAAACCTCGCTGTGCTTCCGCTTCTGTTTCAGACCGGCTATCTTACGATTAAAGAGTATGACAAAGATTTTATGACCTACATTCTGGGGTATCCTAATTTTGAGGTTGAAAACAGCTTTCAGTATTCTCTTTTGAACAGTTACAGCGGCACGCACGTGGACGGCTATCTAATTGATTTGATACGAGCGCTTAGAAATGATGATTTTGAAACATTCTTTGAGACATTGCAGATTTTTTTTGCCAACATTCCCTACGATCTTCAAATAAAAAAAGAGAAATATTACCAGACAGTTTTTTACCTGATATTTTCTCTTATAGGCTTAAAAGTAGAAGCAGAAGTAAAAACAAACAAGGGCAGGATAGATGCTGTTATTATTGATAAAGATATCTACATCTTTGAGTTTAAATTCAATGGAGATAAGGATAAAGCCTTAAGTCAGATTAAGGAAAAGAAATATTTCGAAAAGTATCAGGGTACGGGCAAGGAAATTTATTTGTTCGGTGTTGAGTTTGCTGATCGGAACGTAGGGGAGTGGATGATTGAGAAGATGCATGTATGAAAAACGCCTCTTCAAGCTATTTTAGCCACAGATTTACACAGATGAGTTTTTATAAAAAAAGATCAGCGATAATCAGCGTTGTTCTTTGGGCAAAATGAAATCGAATTCGGTCCGGTTTCTGAATCGCCAATATATAAAAAAATACTTCAAGAAGGTGTACCAATATGAGTACAGAAGAAAATTTACGCCATCTTGCCATGTATAGATTGAAGCAAGCTGAGGAATCTATGGATGAAGCAAAATACCTTTTTGAAGGCAAAAAGAAATCCATGAAATCCTGTTAATCCTGTCGGACAAAAATGAACTCAAACATTGATTCCCAACAGTTGATCAAAGAATCCATTACCAAGTTGCTGGCTTATTGCAAACAAAACAACTGGGCAGGCTACGACCCCTACGACGCGACGCCTTGAACAGTCGTATTTTTCGCTGTACGCCTTTTTGCAAAAGCAGGATTTGCATACTGATTCTTGTTCAGTTTATGAAACGGTTTCCGATTAACCTTCGCCCTCTTCTCTTGGTGCCAAGAGAACAAAACCCCAAGGCGATAGCGCTATTCCTTATGGCGTTCCTCAAGCTGTCAAGATTCGGGCTACTTAATCGGAAAGATCTCGTCGGAATTGGTTCCTCGGATGGCGCCAAACCTTGTGTGCACGTCTTTTGTCGCGAATGCATTGCTCGACGCATACGAGACTACTCATGAATTACGATACCTCGAAATGGCAGTTAGTGCTGGGGAGTATATCCTGAATGAACTATATTGGACGGAGGGCGACTCCATTGCCTCCTTCAGCTATCCCCTTCCCTCATTGCGGACACGAGTGCACAATGCCAATTTCCTGGGCGCTGCCCTTCTTTGCAGGGTCTACAAACACTGTGGCAAGAAGAAATTCCTCGAACCAGCGCTGAAGGTTGCGCGATACTCGGCAGCGAAGCAGCACAAAAATGGTTCCTGGGACTATGGTGAGGCGTCCACACAACGTTGGGCTGATAATTTCCACACGGGTTATAACCTTTGCGCTTTGCGGTCTATTTGTCAATATGTCGGGACATCGTTATGATTGTGCTCATGACTATGCACACAAAGATTGCTATAATGCTAAGGGAAAATGCAGAAAAATAAATCTTTACCTTGATTATGAAAATGCTTTAACTTTGGCAGATGATGATATCAATGAAAACTGGGAAATTTACAGAGAGAAGTTTTTAAGAGGAGATTTTCCATGACAGATAAAAAGAGATTCCTAGAAAAAAACAGCATTCTTATTAAAGAATTTGATAGGTACGTTCTGGAACATCCCGCATTTGCGAATAAAATACCTGATAATGCTCTTGTTGTTATGCATCTCGAAGAGGATGATGAGTATAACAACTGGGCAAAAGAAACAGCACAAAGTGTAGCTGAGAAAGATAACCCAATAGTATATGTTACAATAACTGAACTAAAACCGGTTCGTTCACGTATAGAAAAACTAAACCTTCAATTGGTGGCTTAAAATTTTACAGCTTGCTCTATATGAGCCATATCCTTCAGCTTAGAGCCATTTGGAATTCAAAATTGGCGTTCTACAGCGCACCGAGGTTTTTCAGAAGTCTCTCTGCAACTGGGCATACCTATTTGGCACAGCCCTTGCGGTAAAATTAACTTTCGCCCCTCTGGCGTGGAGGTTAAGCGCAAATACAGGGAATTCAGCCAAGAAACATATTTTTCCCCGACAGGATCAACAGGATAATGTTTTCTGCCTTTCCCGTGGAAAAGCAGAACAGGAAAATCTTGTCAATCCCGTAAATCCTGTCAAAAAAATAGAAGATAGATTCTGTCAAAGAAACTCAACCATGAATCACTTAAAACATAATAATTCATCGGCTCTTCTCCCAAAAAAAATATGGATTGATCTGGACAACTCCCCTCATGTGCCACTTTTCAAACCAATTATTGACGAATTAAGCAGGCGTGGCTACGAAGTAATGCTGACTGCTCGAGACTGTTTCCAGGTGTGCGGGCTGGGAGACCTATTAGGCCTGTGTTATAAACGAATAGGACGACATTACGGCAAGAACAAGATTCTCAAGGTGCTTGGACTCTTCGTCAGGGTAGTGGAATTGGCGCCGACAGCACTTCGAGAAAGGCCTGACTTCGCATTATCACATGGGTCTCGCTCTCAGTTGCTGCTGTCATCAATATTGAGGATACCTTCCTGCATCATGGGTGACTATGAGTACACCCAGGGGCTGGTACTCATAAATCCGGACTGGGTTATTTTTCCGGAGATGATCCCTGATGATGCCATTAATTTGTCTGGAGAGCGAATTCGCAAATATCCCGGGCTCAAGGAAGATATATATGTTCCCAACTTCAAGCCTGATCATGAGATCTTACCCATGTTGGGTCTCACCCAGAATGACCTGATAGCCACGATACGTCCTCCTGCCACTGAAGCCCACTATCACAATTCTGAAAGTGATAAGCTTTTTTATGCAGTAGTTGAATTTCTGGGTCATCATTCGCTCGTTCGCATGGTTATTTTGCCTCGAAATGAAAAAAAACAGACGGCATTGGTGAGGAATACGTGGCCTGAATGGTGTGCTACAGGGAAAATCATTATTCCTGACCATGTGGTGAATGGACTCGACTTGATATGGTACTCGGATTTCGTGATTAGTGGTGGCGGCACCATGAACCGGGAGGCGGCCGCGCTAGGGGTGCCCGTTTATAGCATTTTCCGCGGCAAAATCGGAGCCGTCGATCGTTATCTGTCCAATACAGGTCGTCTTACTCTTATCGAAAGCGCTGAGGACATCCCCCAAAAAATAGTACAGGCCAGGCGCAATCGACCGCCCAGGGTCAAAAATGCCAATCGTTCTACCCTTCAAACGATCGTGGACCACATCGAGGAAATGCTCAAGAACTGATTCACTTTTCTTATGTTGACAGGATTTATCCCATTTCACGGACAAATAGACCTATAACAACTCATTGATTTCCCAGACGGAACAGAAGTCGAAGTTGTTATTGAATACACAAAGGTTTTTTCGAAAAGCGATCCACTTTTTCGGATAATGGGAGCTGGTCATAGTGGAAAAAGAGATGTAAGCCAAAACAAATATGTTGCCGAAGCTTATGAGACGGAGGCAAGATGAAGCGAGTATTCGTGAACACAGGTGGATTTTGCGCCTTTACGGATGCTGATGACGAATTTCACGAAAAGTCTTGTACGTTGTTTGATAAGGCATCGGCAGGATCCTGTTAATTCTGTTTAACCTATTGTTTTTTACTGGGCTACAACATAGAAGCTACAGATTTTATGAATTGTCCTGGCCAAGGCCCACTCTTACACTCTACAGAACTGTTGACAACATATTTGTACATTCCACGACGCATTACTCATGTAGGCAGAAATGGCAGAAATAGTATTGAAAACTGATAAGCTGGACAAGGCCGTCGAAGTTTTGAAAGAGGCCTTGGAAACAGAAACCTTACGCTTAAAATACAGCTTAAATCTTGCAAAAAGACGACTGAAAAGATTTGAAGCTAAATACAACATTTCATCAAAGAAATTCATGAACAAGTGGAGTGCCGAAGACTTGATGGGAAAGGATTTGGAATACGTAGAATGGGCTGGAGAGTATCAGTTATTTTCAAGATTGAATGAACGTTTGGTAGTTTTGAAAAGTATAGAAAATGTTGCTTCGTAATTACTAAAGTGGACCCCACCTCTGTCACTCAAAGGAGAGCAAATCAAAGGGACAAAAAATCCATGAAATCCTGTTAATCCTGTCGGACAAAAATGAACTCAAACATTGATTCCCAACAGTTGATCAAAGAATCCATTACCAAGTTGCTGGCTTATTGCAAACAAAACAACTGGGCAGGCTACGACCCCTACGACGCCTTGAACAGCCGGATTTTTCGCTGTACCCCTTTTTTCAAAAGCAGGATTTGCAGACTGATTCTTGTTCAGTTCATGAAACGGTTCCCGGTTAACCTTCGCCCTCTTCTCTTGGTGCCAAGAGAACAAAACCCAAAGGCGATTGCGCTATTCCTTATGGCGTTCCTCAAGCTGTCAAGATTCGGGCTGCTCGACCAGGAAGAACTCATTGGGATGATGGTTGAGAGACTGGCGGCCCTTCGCTCACAAAACACTCCTTATTGGTGCTGGGGGTATAGTTTCCCATGGCAGACGCGGACAATATTGGTTCCTCGGATGGCGCCAAACCTTGTGTGCACGTCTTTTGTCGCGAATGCATTGCTCGACGCATACGAGACTACTCATGAATTACGATACCTCGAAATGGCAGTTAGTGCTGGGGAGTATATCCTGAATGAACTATATTGGACGGAGGACAACGCTGTTGCCTGTTTCAGCTATCCTCTTCCCTCATTGCGGACACGAGTGCACAACGCGAACTTCCTGGGCGCTGCCCTTCTTTGCAGGGTCTACAAACACTGTGGCAAGAAGAAATTCCTCGAACCAGCGCTGAAGGTTGCGCGATACTCGGCGGCTAAACAGCACGACGATGGATCGTGGGACTACGGAGAATTTTCTACACAACGCTGGGTAGACAATTTCCACACGGGGTACAACCTATGCGCTCTGCGGTCTATTTGCCAATACGGTGAGACATCGGAGTTTGAATCGCATATCCTTCATGGATTCGAATTTTACCGAAAAAACTTTTTCAGAGATGACAGGGCGCCCAAATATTTTCATGATCGCACGTATCCCATCGATATTCACAGTGTGGCACAAAGTATTATCACGCTACTGACTCTGAACGATCTTGACGACAGTAGTGTTGGGCTGGCATTTTCTGTCTTCAGATGGGCAATGACTCACATGTGGAATCAGCAAGGATACTTCTACTATCAAGTTTTCCCTTTCTACAAGAACAAAATCTCGTATATGAGGTGGTCGCAGGCATGGATGCTCCTGGCGCTCTCTACTCTTCAGGAGCATTATCATTCGGTCTCGAATAGGAACACAGAGACGGCGGTGCATCAAAGCAATTTATGTAAGGCAAGAATATGACAACCTCAACAACTTTTTCCACATCGATGGCTAAGGGCAAAGGCGATCATTGCCAACTCACTTACGTTCTAATAACCCCTGCCCGGAACGAGGCAGCGTTCATCGAGCAGACCATCAGGTCCGTGGTCGGGCAGACCATCCGACCAGTCAAATGGGTGATCGTCAGTGACGGTTCAACTGACGGAACTGACGAAATAGTCAAAAAGTATACAGCTCATCACGACTGGATCGAACTATTAAGAATGCCTGAGCGAAGAGATCGTCATTTCGGAGGTAAGGTCCTTGCTTTCAATGCAGGTTATGCAATGATCAAGGATCTGGGCTACGGCATCATCGGCAACCTGGACGCTGATATATTTTTTGAAAAGTATTACATGTCTTTTCTCTTGAGCAAGTTTGCCGAGAATCCTCGACTGGGTATCGGGGGGACGCCCTTCAGGGAAGGAATGCATCAGTACGATTATCGCTTTACCAGCATTGAGCATGTCTCGGGCGCATGTCTATTGTTTAGGCGGGAGTGCTTTGAGACAATTGGAGGATATGTGCCGATAAAAGAGGGAGGGGAAGATCTGGTTGCTGGTCTGACCGCTCGAATGAAGGGCTGGCAAACTAGGACTTTTCTGGAAGAGTTTTGCGTGCATAATCGAAAAATGGGGTCGGAGATAAGCAGCGGATTGATGGGGGTTTTCAGGGGCGGATGGCATGATTACCTCATGGGTGGACACCCAGTATGGCAATTTTTTCGGTCGGCGTACCAGATGAGTTCGAGGCCTTTTGTTGTTTATGGCTGTGTTCTGCTCGCAGGATATCTCTGGGCAATGCTGACGCAAGCTGAACGGCCTGTGTCCAGAGAAATTGTGGCGTTTAGAAGAAAAGAACAGATGTCCAAACTAAGAGAGTTCTTCAGATATCTGTTATTTCAGAGAGGACTCCGCCATAGTTGAAATCTCGGCTGGTTTCAGAAACACTAATTATGATCGAATGTATTTTCACCATTGATTACGAGATATACGGAAACGGCGAGGGTTCGCTAAAAGAACTGGTCTATGAGCCGGCGGAGAAATTGAAGGCTATCTTCGAGAAATGGAATGCGCGTTTCGTACCTTTCATTGAGGTTGCTGAACTGGAGATGATAGACTCTAAAGCAACGGACCCGGCCATCGATTTGGTAAAACATCAAATAAGGGATTTTTACCGGGAGGGATTTGAATTAGGGCTTCACTTGCATCCGCAGTGGTACAAAGCAAAATACGAAGACGAAATTTGGATATTGGATTACAGCGAGTATAATTTATGTACGCTACCACGAGAGCGAATCGTTCAAATCGTCGATCGCTCTATCGAATACTTACGAGAGGTATTGGGCGTGGCTGATTTTATGCCTTTTTCTTTCCGGGCGGGCAATTGGTTGTTTCAGCCCACGCGAACCGCGGCGAGTGTGTTGGCTGAACGGGGCATAAAAGTGGATTCATCCGTCTTTAAGGGCGGGCTCCAACATCAAAAAAAGTTGGATTACCGCCGGGCTAACAGGAATGGCTATTATTGGAGGTTTACGGATGACGTGAATATGTCTGAGCCCCATGGAGCCTTGCTTGAGTTACCCATATATACTCAAATGGTCCAGACCCTGAAAATGCTCACAGGGAAGCGGGTTAGTTCGCAGCGTAAAAGCTTTTCTACATTCCAGAGTAATCGCCAGAGGTTGATTCGTCTTCTGGATTTCCTTCGCTTCTGGTATCCTCTCAAGTTGGATTTCTGTTGTATGGGGATCGAGGAACTCACCTCCATGATGGATAGAGTCATAAAAGAGGACCAGAAGAATCCAACATCGTACAAACCTGTGGTAGCTATTGGACATACCAAGGAATTGTACGATTTCGAGACTGTTGAGGCTTTTCTATCTTACTTAGAACGGAAGGGAATCGCGGTATCAACTTTTGAAGATGTGTATGACAGATGTGTAACCGTTCCCGGGTTCAATGTTCAGGGTTCATAGGTTGTGGGTTCACCGTTCAGAGGTTCGGGGTTCAGGGGTTGAGCGCAGAACGGCGAATCCCGAACGGTGAATGGAAAAGACATGAGAATAGAACGATTCGAGGATATTGAGGCATGGCAATTGGCCCGGGAGCTAACTCGCAAGGTCTATGGCTTGACAAAGAAGACTAAGTTTGCTCGCGACTTCGGACTGAAGGGGCAAATTCAGGATGCCGCAGGTTCATCCATGCACAATATTGCTGAAGGATTCGATTCGGAAACAAACCCGGAGTTTATTCGTTTTCTTAGGTATGCAAAACGTTCTTGCACCGAAGTCCAGAGTGAGCTTTACGTGGCGCTTGATCAACAATACATAACGAAAACCGAGTTTCAGGACGTGTATGATCATGCCGGACGCGCTCGCGCTGCCATTCGTGGTTTCATCAAGTACTTGCTGGCCTACAAGCAAGGTCAACGAAAGAAAAGTAACCCTGAACCCTGAACCCTGAACCTATATAAGAACGTTATCTAAAAACATGAATGTAAAACAGGTTAAAATTAACTGGCATCCCGGTCTTTCCATATATGCTTCTGAACCATTTCTGAAAGCGGTCGGCGACGACTACGGATGGATTGGGGGTGTCGACGATTCAGGAAAGCTCCGCTGCATATTACCATATACAGTTATTCGAAAGGCGATTTTTCGTATGGTCCGTTTCCGGGTTGAGACCATTCCGTTGGAAGAAGAGCTTGACATTGAAGAAGAAAAATCATTTTTAAACAGCGCCATAGAATATTTCCGTACTATAGAGGCAGATATGATCATCCCGGCAACCACCAATACGATTTTTCGCACTTTTCCGGATGGTGCCGACGCGGCGCCTTATGGCACCTACATCATTGACTTAACCCAGACGGAAGAAATCCTTTGGAGCAATCTCCACTCAAAACATCGCAATGTAATTCGTAAGGCTACGAAAAGTGAGGTGGAAATCCAAAGCGGGATAGAATATCTACGTACTGCTTATGAGTTAATACGAGATACACTAAAACGATCGAAACTGGGATTTATGAGCTATATGGCGCTCAAGCGTTTCGTGCTCGGTCTTGACAATAATGTGAAAATCTTTGTGGCTAATCATCAAGGAGTCACGCAGGGGTGCGCAATTGTTCCTTTCAGTAGTTATGGGGCTTATTACTTGTATGGCGGCAGCGTTCCAAGGCCGATAACCGGATCAAATAACCTTTTGCAATGGGAAGCAATCCGGCAATTTCGCGAACTTGGGGTCTGTCGCTACGATTTTGTGGGCGCTAGAATCAGTCCCGAAAAGGGCTCAAAGCAGGAGGGACTCACGATGTTTAAGCAGCGCTTCGGAGGAGAACTGGTTCAGGGATACCTGTGGAAATATTCTCTTAATTGGCTGAAATTTGCCGTTTATTCAATGGCTGTACGCTTACAGAGGGGCGGCGATATTGTAGATTATGAACGCCATAAACTTAAAGGCGTTTAAGCGCTTTATTGCAATGTTTTAATATAAAAAAGAAATAGCGCTTAGGAAATAAATAAACCTAAGAATTGAATATGCTTACGTCTTCGAAAGGACTAAAAATGGAAGAAAGTAATTTTATAAGTAGTTATAATGATCCTATACTAATAACGGGATCAAATGGTTTTATTGGTCATAAAGTGGTTGAAACACTTTTAAGCTATGGTTTTAAAAATTTGCGTTGTTTTGTCAGATCCTCAAAAAACATTTCGTCTTTAAAACAAGTTATAGCTCCTTTTGACAAAGCAAGAGTTGAAATATTTGAAGGGAATTTGCTATCTGCGGAGGACTGCAAAAAGGCAACTAAACATGTCAGAGTATTGTTTCATTTGGCAGCTGGTACAGAAAAATCCTTTGCAGGCTGCTATATGAATTCCGTTGTAACAACCAAAAATTTGCTTGAATCGATCCTGCGAAACAAAACTTTCAAGCGTTTCGTTAACGTGAGCTCTATCACCGTTTATTCAAATAAAAATCTTAATCGTAATAAATTGCTTGATGAAGAATGTGAAATTGATAGCAATATAATTGGACGGGGTGAAGCCTATTCTTGGGGGAAAATAATGCAAGATCAAATGGTAATAGACTACAACAAAAAATTCAATATACCTTATGTCATAGTAAGACCCGGCGTTGTTTATGGTCCTGGCAAAAAGCGTATTTTGGGATTAGTTGGAATTGACACTTTTGGCTTTTTCATACATATAGGTGGTTCAAATATTTTTCCATTGACGTATATTGAAAACTGCGCTGAAGCGATTGTATTGGCGGGTATCAAGAAAGGTATTGAAGGTGAAGTTTTTAATATCGTAGATGACGAGCTTCCCACATGCAGATCTTTTTTGAAGATGTATAAAAAAAGTGTTGGAAATTTTTTCTCGATATATATGCCTTACTGTTTTTTTTACTTTTTTTGTTACCTCTGGGAAAAGTATTCAAAGTGGTCAAATGGACAAATACCACCGGTTTTTAATAGACATGTTTGTGCTATTGGTTATAAAGGGACTAGATATACAAATCAAAAGTTGAAAAACTTGCTCGACTGGAAACCAAAAGTATCTTTTAATCAAGCATCTAAAAAATATTTTGATTATGTAAAAAATGGGGATAACTAAATGCTAAAAATAGGAATAATCGGATGTGGTCGAGTAGCTGATCAACATGTTACTGAAATTTTAAAAATTCGTAACTGCGAAATAGTAGGAGTGTGCGACAAAGAAATATTAATGGCTAAACAATTACAGGAAAGAATCAACGTTGGGCGTTATTTCAGTGATGTTGATAAACTGTTTGAACTAAAGCCAGATATTATACATATAACCACTCCGCCTCAAAGTCATTTTGAGTTAGGAAAGCGTTGTTTGGAATCGGGTTCTAGTATATTAGTCGAAAAGCCCTTTACATTAAATGTTTCAGAAGCTAAACAGCTAATCGAAATAGCAGAAAAACTGGATTTAAAGGTCACAGTAGGACACAATATACAGTTTAGTAATGCAGCCAATCGTTTGAGAAATATAATAAAAAGTGGCTATTTAGGAGGTACGCCAGTTCATATAGAAAGCTTGTGGTGCCACGAGCATAGTAATGATTATATTAACGATAAAAATCATTGGATAAGGTTTCTGCCAGGGAAAATAGTGCATGACTTGATAAGTCATGGAGTTGCAATTATTGCTGAATTTATGAATTGCGATAATCCTAAGGTGGTAGCCCATGGTCACGTCAGCCCCATTTTAAGAAATATGAATGAAGAAAGCATGGTAGATGAAATACGGGTTCATATTTACGATAACGACAACGTCACAGCTCACTATATTTTTTCATCACAAATAAGACCAATAATAAAACAGTTTCGAATATTCGGTCCCAAAAAATCACTAATTATGGATCATGAGCATCAAACAGTCATTGAGTTTACAAGTAACTATAAATATTATCTAAACCATTTTATTCCACCATTAATCGATGCAAAACAACATTTAGGTAATTTTATAAATAATATTGTAAAGTTCATGAAAAGGGAACATTACTACGAAGCAGGACGTAAGTATTTAATCGAATGTTTTTACCGATCTGTTGCAGACAATACTCCAGTACCAATACCTTATAAACAAATTGTTTTAACACACAAAATAATCGATGATATTTTTAACCAAATATATTGAAAAAATCTTTTAGCCAATGCGGTCAAATATTGAATTTGAACTTCGTCACTAATTGACTTGGAACAATAAGTACATGGATCCAATTCTTGCCTTACTCTTTTGCACGGCCTTCGTTGCAGGTCTTCTCATACTTGACCACCGGCGTTCCGAAGTGCATTCGATAGCAGGGTGGATTCCGACGATATGGATGCTTTATTGTGGTTCGAGGCCGTTAGGACAATGGTCCGAATCAACCCTGGATATAGAAGACTTGAGCGCTGCAATTATAGAAGGTAGTGCTATAGATCGCAACTTTTTAGCGATCTTGATTCTTGTTGGTCTTCTTATTTTGGTAAGGAGGAAAATCGATTGGCGCCAGGTTGTCATAGATAACCGATGGTTGTTTTTGCTTTTTTTATATATGTTGGTCAGTATCTTATGGTCAGATTACTTTTTTGTATCGTTGAAGCGATGGATCAAGGCATTTGGTGGCATTGTGATGGTGCTGGTTGTCTTAACCGGACCTTCTCCTTTTAAGGAGATTGAGTCCATTTTCAGAAGAACAATTTATATTTTAATACCATTCTCTGCACTTTTAGTCAAATATTTTCCGAGTTATGGCGTTATGTGGGGAAGGTATTCAGGTCATCTCTCGTGGGCCGGAGTCACCAATAATAAAAACACGCTTGGCGTGCTGTGCATTTTTTCTGCATTGTTTCTGATTTGGATGTGGGCTAGAAGCAGGAAGCAAACGGAGCGACCCTCTACCAAGTATGACACGATGGACCATGTGGTGGTCTTGGGTTTATCGTTTTGGCTACTAAAAGGCCCCGGATATGCGTATAGCGCCACTTCTGTGGTGGTTCTAATTATTGGGCTTGCGATTCTTTTCGTGCTTCGACGTTTGAAGGCTAACGCAAAGTTGCACGCCATGGCATGCCTGTTTCTTCTTGTAGCGGGACTGGCTTATTTGTTGATGTGGGGGGGAGTTCTATCTATCAATCCCTTGGCCACCGTTACATCGTTGGTTGGACGTAATGAAACTCTAACCGGACGGGATGCAATCTGGGA
>JAJSZW010000080.1 GCA_030262895.1 Deltaproteobacteria bacterium
AATCTTCAAGCTGTTGAACGCTCTCTTCAAAGCTCACTTTTTCTTCGATCTCCTGCTTCAAATAGCTGTTTACTTTTTCCATCATGTCGATAGCGTAATCAATCGTACGGCTGCTGCCGGCTACATATGCTCCTATATTTATCAAATCCTCAGCCTTTTTGTAAGCGGCCATTATTGCCTTGAACTTATTGGCATTTTCCCTCTGCTTTAAGCTTACGACATCAATCATTACCCTGCTGATGCTTTTTAATATATCAATCGCAGGGTAATGATTCTGCATAGCAAGCTCTCTGGTTAAAACAATATGTCCATCCAGTATTGATCGCAGTGCATCAGCGATTGGTTCGTTCATATCGTCACCTTCGACCAGCACAGTATATAAACCGGTAATAGTGCCATGATTAGAAGAAGTGCCGGCCCTTTCCAGCAATTTTGGCAACAACGTGAATACGGACGGCGTATATCCTTTTGTAGTAGGCGGCTCTCCGAGAGCAAGTCCTACTTCCCTTTGCGCCATAGCAAATCTGGTTACCGAGTCCATCATAAGATTTACGTGCTTGCCCTGATCACGAAAGTATTCGGCTATGGCTGTAGCAATAAATGCTCCTCTCATTCTGATTAAAGGTAGTTGATCTGAAGCAGCAACAACAACTACCGACCTTTTCAGCCCTTCCTCTCCGAGTTCTTTTTTAATAAAATCATTTACTTCCCTGCCTCGCTCTCCGATTAAAGCGATCACATTGACATCAGCGCTTGTTTTACGGGCGATCATACCAAGCAAAACACTTTTGCCTACACCTGATCCTGCAAAAATACCCATCCTCTGACCACATCCTATAGTTAAAAGGCCGTTGACAGATCTTATTCCGATATCGAGTGGCCTGCTTATGCTGCTTCTCAAGAGAGGATTGATGGGATTTGTGTAAATAGGATATTCTTTTTCAATTGAAACAGTCCCTTTGCTGTCTATGGGATTTCCAAGACCATCTATCACCCTTCCAAGCAGGCCGGCTCCCACACCTATTAAAGCCTTTTCTTCCCTGGCCACTACCAGACTTCCAGGCTCTATTCCCCTGATCTCCTGCAGCGGCATAAGTAAAACTTTGTTATTCCTGAAACCCAAAACTTCCGCTCTTATCTTTCGCTTATCTCCTCTATGATAAATATCGCAGATACTTCCCAGCTTGGATACAGGTCCGTAAGCTTCAATAATCAAACCAATAACCTTTGTTACTTTTCCATTCGCCCTGATAGGAGATAAAGCATTCAGCGTCATATAATATCTTTCTAAATCAATAGCTGATTCCATTTTTTAACCTCTGATATGTTGATTTGCCCAATCATCCAATCAACCTGAAACTGTTTTTCTTTTTTCGGCGATAACTCCTCTCGACAAAGCCTCGCATTTAAATGCCTCATCCACCACCTGAAACTGTTTTTCTATCCTCGCGTCTATATTTCCAAAATCAGTTTCTATGATACAGCCTCCATCGGAAATTATTTCGTCCTCTTCAAAGGTAATATTTTTGGTATTATCAACAAAATTCAAAAAACCATGATCGGAATTTTTGATAAACTGAAGATCGGATGGACTGGTTTTAATTATAATTCTTCCATGATCCACCACTTTTTTGACGGCTTCTTTGACAACATTTAAGACAACTTCTTTGTTTGTAGCGATCTCATGACACACAACCTTTTTAGCTATCGCTAAAGCCAGGTTTACTGCCTTTTTTTCAGCATGCAGATAAATTTCTTTTCTCACCTTTTCCAGTTCCAGAAAGGCTTGACGAAAATTATTCAGGACCGGTTTAAATTTGTTCTCTCCTGATTCCATTCCGGCCTTTTCTCCTTTTGCAAAGCCCTGAATATAAGCCTGTTTTTCAACATCGCGGGCTTTTTGCTTTATTTCCTCAACAGATTTTTCATTCCTCGCAGATACCTTTGGCGGATCAGGAGACGGCTTGTCCGTCCCAACAAAACTAATGCGTTGAAAACCGCCCTCTTTCACCGCTTCTACGTTGTTTGGTAAATACCCAACTGATATGTCCGGAAAACAGTGTGGTTTTAAGGCATTTTTCCTGCTCAAACAGTCATTTTTAATTATTCTATCCAATGAATTCTTCTCCTCCGCGTCCACTAATTATTACTTCTTTTTTGGCTTCCATATCTTGAATTATCCTTGTGACCGCCTGCTGTGCAAATGCCACTTCTGTCATCCTGACAGCCCCCATCACTTCTACCTCTTCTTTCAATATCTCGGCTGCCCGCTCAGACATGTTGCTGAAAATCTTTTCTTTTACCTCGTCAGAAGCTGCTTTCAAAGCTATTGCCAGTTCTTTTGTCTCAATCTTTCTCAATACTTTCTGGAAACCTTTATCATCAACCAGTACCAAGTCTTCAAAAACAAACATCCTTTGCTTTATCTGGTCAGCCAGTTCAGAATCGTTCTCCTCAATCTCATTTAAAATCATCCCCCCTGAAACTCCATCTATCTGGTTTAATATTTCAGCTAAGCGACCAACACCGCCTGCTTCTTGAGTCGCAGAACCTTTACTGTTTTTCAGGACATCTTCAAAAATCTTATCTATCTCTTCGATCATCCCTGATTCAACTCTATCCAGATTGGCAATTCTGACCGCCACATCTGTCTTTATTTCATCAGGCAGTCCGGACAAGATCTTGCTGGCTGTTTCAGTTTTAAGGTGAACGATGATTATGGCAATAGTCTGTGGGTGTTCATCTTTGATGAGCTGAATGAGCTGATCGGTTTCTAATGATTGAAGGAGTTCCAAATTTGACAATATTACGTTTGAACCGGCCTCCTCCTCGCTCATCGAAGTATCTTTTATCTGAGGAGGTTTTACCGGCCCCGCCATTTCGGTAAACTCTTTTGCCACTTTTTCCACCACTTCCGGCGAAATCATTCCCATTTGGAAGAGATGCTTCTTTACCAACTCCCTTTCGCTGCCGCTCAGGCTGTTTAGAATCTTTTGCGATTCCTCTTCGCCCGCGGATTGAATAAGAATAGCAACTTTTAGCGAACCTGCTAAATTTTTAGTATCCATCTACTTCTCTTTCAACCAGTTTTGCATCAAATGTACGGAATGTGCACTATCTTTTGTTATCATCTCTAAAGCACGATCTCTGAAAGGCAAGCTCTGCATGCCGTGAGCAGATTCACTTTCAATCTCCCCAACTGTCTTGGGAAGTTGGTTTAACATTTCCATACTTTCGATCGGACTTGAGGTTAGCCACGCGACTAACGGACGGACTACAAATATGAAGCATAGAAGCAAAATAATAGATAAAAAGATATATTTTATAAAAAACGTATACTGCTTTAAATTAGAAAGCCGGCCTTCTTCAATTATACTTTCTTCGCCTTCCGCCATCTCGGCGGTTTCAAAGGGAATGTTAACGATTTCTAACTCATCCCCTCTTTTAGCATCAAAATTTATCGCTCTTTTGACGATATTTTCCAGTTTAGCCATCTCTTCTATAGTCCTTGGTAAATACTGCGATTCCTGCTTCCCGCCTTCCCCTTTAATATTCTTATAAGTTCCATCCACAATTACTGCTACGGATATTTTATTGATTTTTCCAATCGGTTCCACGGTATGGCTGATCACCTTACCTATCTCATAATTCACAGTTTTGTCCTGTTTCTGAAATTTTAAACTGCCGCCCGGTATAGTTTTTTTTGCTTCTCCTGCCGGCACATTGGTATTGGAAAATACGCCGGGAATACCTGCCGGACCTATCTCCGTTTCATTGGAAGTCTCATTAAAAATTTGTTCGCTTCTAATCACCTTATTATCCGGCTTATATAGTTCTTCTGTCTTCTCTTGTCTCCTAAAATCCAGGTCACATGAGGCTCTGACGATAGCTCTGCCTGGTCCTAATGCTCCTTCCAGCATTGTTTTTATTCTATTCTCTAAACCTCTTTCCACCTTTTCCCGGTATTCTAACTGATCAGAACTCACCATCCCCATTGTAGATTTGTCTTTAAATCCTGCCAGCATCTTTCCCTTGTTATCCACTACCGTCACATTTTCCGGATTTAAACCGGAAATACTCGATGAAACAAGATGAACAATGCCTTGAACCTGATCCTTGCTCAACAATCTGCCGTAACGAACCTTCAAGACAACCGAAGCCGTTGCCGGCTCCTCTTCCTCAATAAATAGAGCTTTTGACGGCATAACAATGTGAACTCTTGAACTTTCAATTTCAGCAAATCCATTGATTGTTCGAGATAGCTCTCCCTGCAATGCTCTCTGGTAGTTTACATTCTGGACAAATTCGGTCATCCCGAGCTTTGTGTTGTCAAAAATCTCAAAACCAACACCGCCTCCCTGCGGCAAACCCTGGGAAGCTAACTCCATCCTGATTTCATATATTCGTTCTCCTGGAATCAGAATAGAGTTTGCGTTAGAAGAAATTTGATACTGAATTTTTTGATCTTTTAATTTTGTCAATATTGCTCCGGCATCTTCCGGATTTAAATTAGCGTAAAGAATCCGGAAATCCGGCCTTCCGGCCCAGGTCATTACAAAGATAAAACCCAATATTGTACTGCCGATAAGTGTTAAAAGAGCAATCTTTTTACCAAGGGTAAGCTTTTTTAATAATGTTGTTAGCTGTAAGGGAAACTCAGAAAATGATCGCGTCATTTTTTCTCCATGCCTTAAATTTGTTATTGGTTGATTCGTTGATTCGACCAGACACGGACAAACAAGTTTGTCCATGCCACCCAGTCAACCACTCGACTATTTCCCCACTCAACCAATTCCTAAATCATCAATCCCTATACGCTCATCCGCGTAATTTCCTTATAGGCATCTATAATCTTATTGCGCGCCTGCATCATCAACTGAAAAGAGATTGATGCCTTCTCTATGGCGATCATAGTCCCGTGGATATCTGTTTTCTGACCTGTGGCCAGCGCCTGGACAGCCTGATCCGCCTCCTTGCTGAGCTGGTTTACCCTGCCTATCGAACTCTTTAATATTTCGCCAAAAGACTTCTCCGGTTCTTCAGGCATCTGTTTCATCCTGGCAGGGAATGAGAGCGATGTTTCTATATTTTTTTGAACGGCAATCTCTTTCATACTTAGCGTCCTATCTCCAGAGCCTTTAAAGCCATATTTTTTGTAGCCTTGACAGCAGTCACATTTGCCTCATAACTCCTGGTAGCCGACATCATATTAACCATTTCTTCAATTAAATTAATATTCGGCATTGCCACATATCCATTTTTATCTGCATCCGGATGTTGAGGATCGTATTTTAATTGAGGAGGTCTTGGATCATCGATGATTCCAACAACCTTCACTTCAAATGATTTGCCGGTCATTTGAGACTTCAGCATGTTCCCAAAAGATTGACGATCCGTATGAGCGGCAAAAACTGCATCTTTTTTTTTATAGGGGCCACCCTCCTGTGTACGGGTAGTATTAATATTAGCCAGATTACCGGAAATCAGATTCATTCGGAGCCTTTGAGCAGTCAGTCCTGAAGAACTTATGTGAAAAGCATCTAAAAAATTCATTTTTTACCTACCTCCCTTCTTTAATAACATTCTTTAGCCCTTCAAATTTTCTGGAAATAACTTGGGCTAAAGCATTATACATCAAATTATTTTCCGCCAGATTTGCCATCTCCCTGTCAATATCCACAGAATTGCCATTGCCTTTCATGGTGAATTGTTGAGTGCCGGCGGCTCTGGATTTCACATTACCAGGGCATGTTTCCCGTCCGGAAAGGTGCCCTGGTCCGGTCTTTTCAAGCTTTATATTTTTTCCTGCCCCCATTGCCTTTTCAAGCTCTTCTTTAATAACTATGTCAAAGGCTTTATAATTAGGAGTATCCATATTGGCGACATTTGAAATGATCAAATTATGTCTGATGGATCTCAAGTCTAAAGTCTTTTCCAAAAGAGGAATTGTTCCGCTAAATATTCCTTGTGGTTCCATTTTTAAATTTTTCCTTTTTTAAAAGCTTTGTAACTGCCCAGGTACTTTGCCACAAAGACACCAAGATCATAAAGTTATTTTCCTATATTCTGCATTAGCTATTGTTCTTGCTATGCAATTTACTTCTTCAGATAAGTGTTTTAAAAGCAGATTATTATTCACTTTGTGCCTTTGTGGCTGAACTGTTTTTAAAAATCATTCTTATTTTCGTTCAAGCAAATACCATACCAGAAGTGACGTCAATAATTAGCCCTTGCTCCAACTTGTTGACTTATCAGCTATTTTTTATCTTTCCAATGATTCTGTTGTCTCCAATTCGTCTTTGACAAGCTCCTCCTCCCTTCAAACAGGCAATACTTGCCTATTATAGACTTTCAGATAATTAATTTCACTGCGTTATCAGTCGTCGACGTATAACTAATACGCCTTCCTCCTTCCGGCCTTGTGAAATTAATTATCTGAAAGTCTATAGCTCCGCAATTGGTAGATGATTCGTTGATTAGTCGAAACCGATTGAACCAATCATCCAATCATCTTGAAAAGTTACTTCTCTTTATATTCTCTCAATTTGTTTCTCAATGTCCTGATGCTGATCCCTAAAAGTTTTGCTGCATGTGTCCGATTATTATTTACCTCTTCCAATGTATGAAAGATCAACTCCTTTTCCATCGCTTTTACAGACAGGCCGGCTCTGATAGGAACCGATTTTCTTCCATTGCTTCCCAGTTCCTCTAAAAATAGATGCTTAGGTAAAAGGACTTCGCCTTTCCCAAGAAGTACGGCTCTTTCAATAGTGTTTTCCAATTCTCTCACACTCCCCTTCCAATCGTACCTTAAAAGAAGGGAAATTGTTTCTCCAGCTATCTTTGTCATCTTTTTGTTATTGCTTAAACTATATTTTTCTAAAAAATAATTCGCCAATAATGGTATATCGCCCTTCCGCTCCCGTAACGGCGGAATGGTGAGAGGAATAACATTTATTCTGTAGAATAGATCTTCCCTGAACTTTCCCTCTTTGACAGCTTTATTTATATCAATATTACTAATAGCGATGATTCTTGTATCAACCGGAACAGGTTTATCGCCTCCAACCCGATCTATTTCTCTTTCCTGAAGCACCCTTAAAAGTTTGGCTTGAAGCGGTATGGCTATCTCGGTTATCTCGTCCAAAATAATAGTGCCATGATTAGCCAATTCAAATTTACCTATCTTTCTGCTTACAGCTCCGGTAAAGGCCCCTTTTTCGTAACCAAAGAGTTCGCTTTCAGCTAAACTTTCCGGCAGGGCAGCACAGTTTATTGCAACATAAGGCCTATCGCTTTGGCCGCTATGCTGATGAATAAAGGAGGCTAATAATTCCTTTCCTGTTCCACTTTCTCCCATGATAAGAACCGTGGCATTACTGGGAGCCACGTTTTTAGCCAATTCCAGGATGTTAAGGAACTTTGGGTCCTGGGTTATAATTCTCTTGGTTTCCGAGTTTCTCTTTGAATAGACCTCAAGCAATTTGCTTTGAGCCTTGCCATTTGAGTTTATGTAGACTTTTTTGATGGCAGCTTCTAAGATTTCCGTGGAGAAAGGTTTGAGAATGTAGTCTGAAGCTCCTTGCTGCATAGCCTCTACGGCATTGTTGATGGTTCCATAGGCAGTAATCATTATAACCGGGATCTTGGGAGACCTTTTCTTTACCTTTCCCAAAATTTCTATGCCGGACATACCCGGCATCTTCAGATCGGTTATTATTAGACTGAATTTATCTGCCTCAAATTTCTCCAGGGCTTCAAGTCCGCTGGAAGCACTCTCAACCGAATATCCACTATGGCTCAATGCATAAGTGAGCGCTATTCTCATATCCGGTTCGTCATCAACGACTAATATCGGTTGCGTTTGCATATCATTTCCTCAACTACCCACCAAAGGCAAGGTAACTGTACACACTGTCCCTTTCCCTTCCGAGCTATTAATATCGACAGCACCTCCATGAGCTTCTGTGATGTTGTGAACAATCGCCAGGCCCAACCCAGTGCCTCTCTTCTTTGTAGTAAAAAATGGATCAAAAATTCTGAGTATATCTGCTTTGGATATGCCTGTGCCCGTATCGGCAAATCTGATCTCCGCAAGATCTTTTTTTGATCGGCCATTTAGTTTCCTGGTAGAAATAGTCAGTTTTCCACCATGGAGCATCGCCTGAATAGCATTCAAAATCAAGTTGAGGAATATCTGTTTCAATAATTCCGAATCAGCATATACCATTAGAGGCTTAGAATAATACCTTGTAATAATATCAATGCCATTATCAGAGTTAACCAGATGGCTGGAAAAAAACAGGGAATCATTAAGTGAATCACAGATATCAATGGTTTGGAAATTCGGCTTCTGTTGCGGTCTTATAAAGAGCAGAAGGTTCGATATAACATTATTGATGCTTTTCACTCCGGATGAGATATGTCCGGCAAGCGCTTTTAATTCTTCAAAGTCTTTCAGATCCTTCTTCAGAACAGTGGCAAAAAGCTCAATACTTCCCAAAGGGTTACGGATCTCATGCGCTATCTTTACCGCTATTTCTCCCATGGCAGCCAGGCGGTCAGTACGATTTGACCGTTCCTCCAGCTTTTTCAGCCGGGTTATATCCTGCAGAGCAAGAACTATTCCGATCTTCTCTCCTTCCGGGTTTTTTACCGGAGAGATCGACAGGCTTACATAGAAAGTGTTTTTACCTTTCCGACGGATTTCTGCCTCAACATCTGCGTTTTGGTGAATATCTTTAAGAGATTTAAAGTCTAAATGCGAATTTAGAAAAAAATTCGGATCAAAAACTTTATCAAACTCTTTCCCTATAACTTTTTCTGAAAATAAACCGGTTATATTCTCTGCTGTTTGGTTAAAGGTGATGATCTCTCCTTTCAGGTCAATAACCACCACTCCAACATTTAGACTTTCGAGAATGTTATGAAAATCCTCCCTTGCATCCTCCTTCTCTTTTAAGTCTATTTCCGGAGACTTGCCCTTATCTTTTAATTCTATATTCAATTTTGCTGCCCTCTGTTCCAGGTCATATGTCTGTTTCTTCATCTTTTCCCATTCAACGTTCGATGTTGAACGTTCGATGTTCATCTTTTTTCAGTCCCTCCTAGGCAAAAACAACTTAGCGTTTATAAGGACTCGCCCGGCATTAAATGCGAATTCCGTCAACATTCTCAACACGTTTGTTTATATAAAAGCAGCAGCAAAAATCATGCCATTAGTGATCGATTGGGAAAATGGTCGAGTGGTCGAGTAGTTGAGTAGAAAATTGGATAAGGACAATGCTGGGTGGCATGGACAAATTTGTTTGTCCGTGTGAAACAGTCTATATTTTCAGTGACACCTGCCCCATGACCGGTTACGGTGATTGGATGAACAGAATGTTTAAATAATCGTAGCCGTTCACGGCTCGAAATTGGAAAGTAGAAATTTGGGAGAGATGAAACGAGTTTACGAGTTGACAGTGCAAAAACATGAAGGCCCAATTTCCAATTTCTATTTTCTAATTTCAATATTCCGTGAACGTTTACAGTTGATTTACGTCAAATTTTAGATATTGATGTCACTTCTTTGACACATATCGAACTAAGGGCTCGGTCAAAAATAACTTGGTAGAATTTGCGCCCAAATTTGCCATAAATTTAATTGATCTGATTGAGCAAAACCGCAGGAATAGCGAGCTATTTCGAGGCCAATTTTACTAAGATCGGGTGCGAATGAAGATCGGTTAAAGATATGGTGAAGTTAGGATGCAAAAATGCCAAGTTATTTTTGACCGAGCCCTAAGGGCTGTTAGAGTCATGAGGAAGGGAGGGGGGAAGAAGCCTGTTGCAAATGGTGTCTTTTAATCTTTTCCACAAGTGTCGTCCTATTAAGGTGAAGAAGCTTTGCCGCCCTATTTTTGACCCATTTGGTCTTATTGAGAGATTGAACAATGAGAGCTTTTTCAAACTCATTTACAGCAGTATTCAGACATATTCCATCTTGTGAAATTTCTACCTGGGCCACGGCTACATTGCCGTCGTTGAAATTTGTCAGTTTATCCGGTAAATTCCGTGTAGATAGCTCATCCCCATCTTCGCCTAAAACAACGAATCTTTCTATCATATTCCTGAGCTCTCTTACATTCCCCGGCCAGGAATGTTGCATCATCATCTTCATTGCACTGTCTGATACGCCATCTAACTCTTTATTCTTGTCACGGCCAATTTCATCCACAAAATGAGTAATAAGGATGGGTATGTCTGATTTGCGTTTTCTTAGCGGAGGAAGTTTTATCGGTATTACATAGAGCCTGTAAAACAGGTCTTGCCGAAAAGTTCCCTTTTGAACCTCTTCTTCCAAATTTCGATGGGTGGCGGCTATGATTCTTACATCAACTTTTATGGTTTTGCACCCGCCAACCTGCTCAAATTCTTTTTCTTCCAATACTCTTAAAAGTTTTACCTGAAGGTCGGGACTCATATCACCAATCTCGTCTAAAAAAATGGTGCCGCCATCAGCAATTTCAAATTTTCCACGCCTGGTTGTTGTTGCGCCGGTAAAAGCTCCCCTAACATGCCCAAACAGCTCGCTCTCCAATAAATTTTCTGGAATAGCTCCACAATTTATCGAGACAAACGGTTTGCTTTTTCGATATGAGTGCCGATGAATTGCTCTGGCTGCTAATCCCTTTCCCGTTCCGGTCTCTCCATTAATTATGACTGTACTATCACTATCAGCCACTTTTTCAATCAGCCTGAAAACCTCTTGCATTTTATCGCTCTGGCCAATAATATCCTTAAACTTATATTGATTCTTTGGCTTTCCTGCAGTGATAGTGCTTTCCAAATGTAAATCCGGATCTTCCAGTGCGCTGTTATCAAAAGCTACATTTAGCAATCTACTGCTCCTCTTTATAGACTGATGAAAAATATCCCAATTATAGACACCTATAACCTGTATAACCTGAGTACTTAAGCAAGGCCCATGCCGTAATTCAGGAAGATTCTCAAAAAAAGGTATTAATTCTATAATATCAATGCGTTGGGAAAACAGATTTAAAAAAGAGAAAGGTAAAGAGCCTCTAAAGATAAGGACTATTTTTTGCAATATGCAAAAGCGGAAAAGTCTTTGATGGAAAATGAACTTGGTCGAGTAGTTCAAGGCCCCTTATAACTCGATGACTCGACTATTTAACTACTCAACAACAGTTGTAGGAATTTCAATAGGTTATAGAAGTATGTGGCTATTATTTGCAATTTGCAAATAATAATTCTCTTTTTTATGCAAATTGCAAATAATAATTCTCTGTTTATGTGAGTTACATTTTAGAAGAGATTGGTGGATTGGATAATTGGTTGATTTTATATTTCTTTATTTTTCTATAAAGGGTGGTAATATTTATCCCCAGCAAGTCAGCAGCGATAGCTTTATTTCCGTCTGTTTTATCCAGGGCTTTTTTGATTAAAATAGTTTCATTTTCTTTTAAAGCATAAGCTGGTTTCTCTGTTTTTAAAGTTTCCCCGAACCTTTTTATTTCAGAGGGAAGATCAGCAGCTTCAATTACTTCATCCGCCCCCAAAGCAAATGCTCTTTCAATAACATTCTCTAATTGCCTCACATTCCCAGGCCAATTATAGTTTAACATAATATCCATTGCTTCCGGGGAGATAGTCACAATCCTCCTTTTGCCTCTACTGTTAAAGTTATCTATAAAATGATTCACCAAAAGTGGAATATCTTTTTTTCGCTCTCTAAGTGGGGTTATCTTGACAGAAACAACATTCAGCCGGTAAAAAAGATCCTTTCTCAAAATTCCGCTCTTTACGGCTTCATCCAGGTCATTGTTGCTGGCAGCTATCACCCTGACATCTATCTCTAATTCTCTTGTATCACCAACAGGCCTTACTTTTTTTTCCTGAAGAACCCGAAGCATCTTGACCTGTAAGGGCGGAATGGTTTCTGTAATCTCATCTAAAAAGATGGTGCCGCCTTTTGCTGCTTCAAATAGACCGATCCTGTCTCTAACTGCTCCGGTAAAGGCACCATTGACGTGGCCAAAAAGTTCACTCTCCAGAAGCCCCTCTACAATTGCACCGCAATTTACCGAAATAAAAGGCTTATCTGCACGATCACTCTTTTTATGGATGATCCTGGCAACCAGTTCTTTTCCTGTTCCGCTCTCTCCCTGAATCATGACAGTGGTGGAACTGTTAGAGCTGATCTTGTCAATCAGGTCGTAAAGCTTCTGCATCCCATGGCTGGCTCCGATCAGCTCATAATATTGAGACCTTTCCTCTAATCTCCTCTTGAGTAATGTATTTTCCCTCTCCAGTTTCTTTTTTTCTATAATTCTATCAATTAATATTTTTAAGCGCTCGAATTTAATCGGTTTTTGGATATAATCATAACATCCGAGCTTCAAAGCTTCGACGGCGGACTCTATGCTTCCGTATCCGGTTATAATAATTACTTCTATTTCAGGCCGGTATTTTTTTATAGCTGTGAGAAGTTCAAGTCCACTAAACCCCGGCATTCTCAAATCGGTAAGGACGATATCAAAGTGCCTCTCCTTAATCAATTCAAAGGCCTTCAGGCCACTGTCAACAATAGTCACGCTATATCCATGATAAGACAGATATTCATCTACCAAAGAAAGTGTCTCTCTTTTGTCATCAACAAATAAGATCTCAAAATCCTTCATGAATTAGCTCCGCAATTAGTCGAGTGGTCGAGTGGTCGACTAAAGTCACTGCCTAAGTGCTGTTTTCGCCTCTTCGACTGTATTATCAATTGGAATTTCGCTGGTCTCTTGAAATTGTTTTAGCTCATTGCTTAAATCGGTTGTGCCGACGACTTGAATGGAAAAATTTGCCTTCCGGCAGTTTTGAATTACCAACATGATCAGCTTGATCAATGACATATTAATTTCCGGCACTTTGCTCAAATCCAGGATAAATTTATTCATACCGGATTTTATCATATCTTTAATTTTAGACTGCAAATACACTTCAACTTGTGCTGCAACCTGCCTGGTAGCTTTTTCCTGCAGAACTAAAACCTGAATATCTCCATCAAGTGAAAAATATTTCTTTGATGGTTCGTCCGCTGCTTCTTCTGTTTTTTTGGGCTCCAATTTTACAATATTTTTTGCCCGCTCAATTAATTGTTCGCCCTTAAACGGCTTTACCATATAATCCTTAACGCCCATTTTAACGATCTGCATCACGTTGTCTTTTCCGGATTCAGCCGTCAACATTATTACAGGAATATCTTTCAAGCCAGGTTCATTTTTCATCTTACTCAGCATCTCGATCCCATTCATAACAGGCATGGTAATATCAAGAACAATCAAGTCCGGCTTTTCCTGTGCGGCAAGCACCAACCCTTTGGCTCCATCCTCTCCTTCAAAAAATTCGCAGTCATAAGGCCTGAAGGCTTTCTTCACGATCATGCGGATAGTTTTACTGTCATCAACAGTAAGAATTTTTAAAGACATGGTCATCCCCCTGATTTTATAAACACTTCCACCATAGCGGTGTGCTGTTGGTGGCAAAAAGTAAAACATTCATGCTTTATCCAGCCCCTGGATTCAATCTTGAAGTCACTTCCACTCGTAACGGAAGGAATGGAGAGCTGACAGGGAAAGCCTGAGTCACAAAGACGCGACTTCAGGTCGCCGCCGATCATATTGCTCAATTCACCAATCACATCGCTGACCTCTTCGCCATCGACCTCCTCCAATTCCATGCCTAACATAGCGGCCGTCATGAGGATAGCGAAGTCACCACCCACCTGGATACTGATGCTTCCCATCACATCTCCCGCGAAACTGACTGATCCCACAATTTTATTAACATCAACAACCGCCTGTGAATCAGCATCAGATATCTCCACTTCCAGAGAAAGCATCATGTCAAACACACTGTTTACTGCATTAATAGCAAATCCTTTTAAATCGAGCGAATTTATTTCATTCATATAATCTTCCCCTTGATTCGTTAATTCAACCAGACAAAGAACATTTTCAATGAGATCGTTGGCATCCTTCATTTACCAGTTTACACTTTTTTCGAAAAAGCGTGTATTATCGAATTGAATGCCGATGTCGAAACTGGAAACTGGAAACTGGAAACTGGAAATTTGAAATTAGTAACGCATCTACATCTTTGTATTTTTTCCAATTTCCAATTTCTAGTTTCAAATTTCACTGCCAAAATACAAGATCAACAAAGTGTAAACTACTTTTGACTTGTCATGAAGGATGCCAAATTTTTCACAATTTTTGGCATCCGGTCCGACTGTTCCTGTATTGCGCTCAATTTTCTTGACAGATGCGGACTTAGGGCTCGGTCAAAAATAACTAAATATAACCAGAAATGACATGTAAAAAATTACCATCTCATAACAGGCGCTGGATGTCAACCGGCCGAATTTTCATTTAGACCATTTCCCCAATCATCCAATCAACTATTATTTTATTAAAATAAAATTTTTCCCGAAACTCAAATATATTTTATACAACGATAAAGCTAAAGCAAAACGCATGCCATTTTCTTCGATATGATTTTTGGTAGCCGTTCACGGCTTGAAACTTGAAATTGGAAAGAACAGTACAAAAACATGAAGGCCAAATTTCCAATTTCTATTTTCCGTGAACGCTTACAATTTTTGTAATAGTTTATCCGAGGCAAGATATTTGACTGGCGTTTTGACTGGTGTAGCAACGTCCGAGATTGCCCTCTGGTTGCATGGCTGCTTGTTGAATGGTCATCCAGCCGCGGAGGTTGCACTATTTCCGGGGGTCAGGAAGGCTTTATCAGCTCCCATTCAAAATTGACGATGTTCCGATCATCTCTGCTGAATTCAATGCCAATCAGATAAACATTCTTGTTTGAATATTTCTGGTGATATTTTCTGGCCTTAATTTGTTTCATTGCGCTGCCCTTTTCTGTTAACTCCACTACTTTGAATCCAATCAGATAGATTCGGTCATCGAAGTGCACGGTAAGATCTATCCGGCCATGGTTGGTGGTATCTTCCGGGATAACATCCAATCCGAGCGAAGCAAAATAGCAATAGACAATGGAAGCGTAATAGCCTTCATAATTTGCTATCCGGTTTTTGCGGTACCAATCGTTGGGAATAAATGCAAAAAAAGCATGTATGGTCTTTTCAAGTTTGTTCATATCGTTGGCTGTCAGGGCCTCAAAAATGGCAAACTTGTTGTTTTCTTTTTCCATGGTGTTGGATGTCAGATAGTACAGAATATAGTCGGTCAGGCTCTGCTTAACCTCCAGATTCGGATATCCCAGGCGGTACTGTGTTATGGTTACAATTTTTTTAATGTCTTTAATGGTCAGATAACCTGTTTGAAAAAGCAGGGTTTCTATCTCCAATCTGTCAATGTCAAAACTGCCGATTATGCTTTCACTGGCTTTGATATTTTCTATGCCTGGGATAAAATATTTTTTTTCCTCAAGCAGCTTGATCAAAAAAGTGGGCGTCGCCGTTTCAAACCAGTAATTGCGAAATTCCCTATTTTTCAAATAGAGGAGAACATTAAAAGGATTGTAAACTTCCTCGCCCAACCAGTTATATCCGTTATACCATTTCCTGACTTCATTCAAATTCACACCTTGCAAGCGCTCGGCAAAAACTGTTTCCAGTTCTTGCTGCGTATATCCGCAAATAGCAGAATATTCCTTTGCCAGAGTGATGTCTTCCAGATTATTCAGACCGCTGAAAAGAGAGACCTTGCTGAACTTGGATACACCGGTGATAAATACAAATTTAATGTATGGATCCGCGTCTTTGATGACCGAATAAATGTTTTTGAGTTCTTCACGAATGAGAACAGCGGTTTCTGTTTCGTGAATATTGTCAAGAATAGGCTTGTCATATTCGTCAATGAGTACTACTACATGCTGGCCGTATTTTTCGTAGAGGCTGCTGATCAGTTCGGCGAATTTGCCTTTGAGACTTTTTTTCACAAAATCAATCGAATTTTCCCGTGCATGGTCATACAGTATTTCATCAAAAGTAATTCTGATATCTTCAACACTTCTGCTTACTCCAGCGCCAAAGCTGATATGAATCACCGGCCATTTGAGGTCCCAATCCCAGTTATGTTCCAGGTAACGCCCCTGAAATAATGCTTTTTCACCGGAAAAGGCTGCTTTCAGCGTGCTTAAAAACAGGCTTTTGCCAAACCTGCGAGGCCGGGAAAGGAAATAATACTTTCCTTTATCAACAAGATCTTGAATAAAGAAAGTCTTGTCAACGTAGTAGTAGTTTTCGTTGATGATGTTTTTGAATGTCTGAATACCAATAGGGAGTTTCTTCATATCTGCCTTTCGTAAGTACTCTATATACCTCGGAATGTCATAAATTACGGTTTTTTCGGTGAACAATGAGCATCAAGAGCAAGGCAATGGAACCATGCCCGGAATTCGTTCCGGGTCTGGCAATCTATAGTTTGACACGATAGTAGATGGTATTAAGGGGCAACTCAATATCAATGAAATTGATTCTAAAC
>JAJSZW010000081.1 GCA_030262895.1 Deltaproteobacteria bacterium
TCGAGACAAAGTTTGTGGTGATATCCCCGCTTTTTCTGGAGAGAGCGAAATCCAGCATGAAATAAAAGTTACTATTGATTTAATATGTCAATCGTTAAATCTCCCTCAACAGCTTGCGGAATTAACAGATCGGTTTAAAGATCAAGAGCATGTTCTCTATAGCATAGATGCATACAGAGATCATTTTTTCCACCAATTCCATACATTTTTACTAGGTTATCTAATTATTAATGAGTACGGGATGGAGAAAATTTTAAAAGATTGCGAATGGGGCATGGATAATTTCACAATAAAAAGTGATAGATTTATAAGGACATGGTTTTTGGCAGCCATGTTTCATGATATTGCATATCCAATAGAGAAAGTGAAAAAGTGGATAAATTCTTTATTGAAAACTATGATTAACACTGAAGATAATTTTGATTGCATTGTTGATATTAACCAAGGTGTTGATGCAAAGAAATTTTCAGTATTACAAAAAATTGAATCAGAAATTATAAATATGCTTCCAGAAAATGATATTCACTATGGAATATTGAGGAAACATTTTCATCACTCGCAAGATCATGCACAATTCAGTGCTCTAATGCTATATTCTGAGTTTCAAGACATTGTAGAAGATAAAGAAATTTTAATGAATGCTGCTGTTGCCATAGCATGCCATAATGACATTGTTGTAAAAATTGAACACTGCTTTAGCTTCAAGGACTTTCCTTTCGGTTTTTTACTTACTTACTCTGACTTGATGCAAGAATGGAGCCGTTTGCCTAAAAAAGGTAATGTTAAATATTCTGATGAAATGAAAAGCAAACGATTTCGCAATGTAAAATATTATGATGATAGAATTGAAGTTTCAATAGTATACAATATAGATAGCTACAAAAAAACTATTAATAAACATGAATTTGAAAAATTGTTAAAGAGTGATGATTTAGATGGGTCTGACGAAAAAACAAAGGAAAAAATAATTGTTACAAGGCTAATAACAAAATCAATCAGAGAAAATGTACATAAATTTATTCCTTATTGGAAATATACAAATGAAAAGAGAAAATTCAAAAGTAGATATTTTATTAAGTCAGAAAATGATCCGATAATTGAGGAGATTAATCTACTGACTGAATTTTAATAGGTTCCGGGACGTCCATAAATAAGTAAATAACTTGACATATCGTTATATTATTGATAATAGACTTACATGCCTAGATCAGCCCGCTTGGACGCACCGGGAGCCTTACATCACATCATCATCCGGGGAATTGAGCGTCGCAACATATTCAGAGACAATAAAAACAGAAATAATTTTATTGATCGTTTATCAGATCTTTTGCCTGCAACACAAACCACCTGTTATGCTTGGGCCTTTATCCCAAACCATGCACATTACGGATTTGGCAAAACAATTAGAAATGACTCAGCCGGGGGTAGGATATGCTGTAAGTAGAGGAGAAAAGATCGCTAAAGAGCATAACTATCAGTTGCTATAGTAAGTTATTTACTTATTTATGGACGTCCCTCATTTACTGGTTTGTGTCATGTCACGCAAGTGCGTCAACACCTGAAAATTCGCCCCGATCTTTATTCAGGTAGTTTTTGATTAAGATCAGCATTTTGCTTACCGTGAATGGCTTGGCCAAAGTGTGATAGCCATATTTGATGACCTCGTCATTAAATCTCCCTTTCAATGGTGTTATGTCGAAAAAACCACTCATATAGATTACCTTGATCTTGGAATCCATTTTTCTAATTTTTCCCACAAGTTCCAAACCGCTCATCCATGGCATCACTACATCGCAGAGCATCAAGTCCGGCTTGAAACTATAGTATGCTTCATAACCCTTGATGCCATCCTCAGCAATTCTCGAATCATACCCTTCCATTATCAGTATTTGTTGGAAAAACTTTTGCAATTCAGGTTCATCTTCAACAACCAATATCCTTTTTCTTGCTGGGTACTCTTCGGGTACACCTCGTTTGATAATGCCAAGGAGTTTTTTGTCCGTCATACGGGAGATCGCGCGGTTGACCCTATTCAACGTTTGCTGGGTTATTTCTGCTTTTCGGCTGCTGGCTGGATTTAGATCTGGGTGGTACACTTTGCTCAAAAGCCGATAACTCGATTTTATGTAGGAAAGAACTGCCCTTTCGCCAAGTTCGGCATAAATTTCACGCGCCTTGTCAAGTAGACCGAGATAGATAATGTCCTTTTCCAATTTTGAGCCTGTATCATGCTCCAATGTTGCCCCCTCCACTTTTATATTGTTTCATGACGCAATATCTGAGTTAAGCGGCAATGGGCGCGACAAAACACTGCTATTATTAACTCAAAAAAAAGCCGAGCCGCCTTTTATAATCATTTAAGGCAACCCGGCTATCCTTATTTTTAGGACCCATGGCTTTCCGCCCCAGCCTCTCAACTGGTTTGGCTTTTTCAAAATGATATTACATAGAATCTGTTTTATGTTTTAAGTGTCATATAATTACATATGTTAGCAATTGTTGTGCCATTTTTTACACTGGAATTATTGTTTTTATAACTATTTGTTATTTTATAACTATTTATATTTTACCTACTGGTTGTCGGCTTTTATGTTTGCCAAAAAAAATGTGAAATAAACTTCCTTTTTGCACATTTTTTATGTAATAAATTACGCATAGGTCTAAATGTTGTGGTGTTTTTTAACTCTTTGAAAATTCATTAAAAAATTGAGTTTTTGTTGATATGTTTAAGGGAAAAAATTAGTTTCATTTTCAAAAACAAATCCATGCACTTCATGCTTTTCAGGCGTCTTTTTCATTAGACTATGTTGACGCGGATTGTTTTTCAAAAAAACAACTCACCATTGTTCCTCTAAAGACATTGTTATCTCAATTGGTGTAAAAGAAGGGAGCTTCCCAAGCTGTGTGCGGACTTGCGGGACGTGTTTAGTCGTTATCACATTTTGATTAGAAAATGAATATTTCCCCTTGACTAAATGTCGGATATCAATTATATGGCTTTTTAGGAAATAAATGGGATTCAGAAATTATGGGAATACAGGAAAGGAAAGAACGGGAGAAAGGAAGAAGGCGGCAGCAGATAATGATAGCCGCAAAAAGGGTATTTTCCTTAAAGGGCTTTAACAAGGCTACAATGGAAGATATTGCCAATGAAGCTGAGTTAAGTCCAGGCACCCTTTATCTTTATTTTAAAAACAAAGATGAGCTATGTGCTTCCCTTTCTCTCAGGATACTACAATATCTGAATATTAAATTAAAACATGTAAGCAGTGAAAAGGATTTAGAGCCGGAACAGAAAATAAAAGCATTAAAAGAAGCCATGTATGATGTTTATGAATTTGATCCTTTAATACTTATCAACATGTTTCATCTACAATCAAGTGAAAGTCTTAACAATTTATCCCCTCAGCTAGTTTCAGACATAAAAGAATTGTCAAATAATTCAATCAAGGAAATGGCTGATATATTTGAAGAGGGAATAACGAAAAATGTTTTTATAGACAAGAAACCAGTTGTTCTTGCAGAAGCACTGTGGGCTCTTTTTTCCGGTGCCGTACTTCGCGAAGAAAGCAAAAGAGTTATTAAGAACAATAATAACTATTTAAAACTAACCCTTGAAGACGATTTTGAAATATTTGCCAGAGGAATAAAAAAATAAAGCAAATATACATAGACAAGGATGTTGTCGATTCCAGTCAAGTTGCTTCAATTCTATCACGCCTTAATAAAGTTCCTGCCGTAGTTGTAAATAATGCCCGTGAAGTCTATGATGCGGTTTCTTGTGCAGATGATCCTGTCCAGGAAGGGAAAAAAATACTTTTCCTGACCAGAAATAAAGGTGATTTTATCAGGAAATGTCCCGGCACTCGATGTTACACATGCTGTGATTATAAGATTCTACATATAGGGACATTCTGCACTATGGACTGTTCATACTGTATAATGCAGTCTTACTTTCATCCGCCTGTGCTTCAGTACTTTGTCAACAGGGATGACCTTGATGCTGAGCTGAACAATCTATTTGCTGAAAAAAGTATATCCAGAATCGGTACTGGAGAATTTACAGACAGTATGATCTGGGAAATGTGGACCGACCTCTCAGCTTTTCTTGTTCCAAAGTTTTCAAGGCAATCATATGCTGTTTTGGAGTTAAAAACCAAAACAACAGCCATCGAAAAGTTAAAATCTCTCCGGCATAATCGCAAAACAATTGTTGCCTGGTCACTCAATACAACTAAAGTTATAGGGAATGAAGAATTTCGTACCACATCACTTGCTGCAAGACTCAAAGCAGCGGCAAAGTGTGAGGAATGGGGATATCCTCTTGCCTTCCATTTTGATCCAATGATCATATATGACGGCTGCGAAGAAGATTACAGAAAAGTAATTGAACAGCTTTTTTTCCATGTATCTTCAGAGAATATTGTCTGGATAAGTCTTGGCACATTTCGTTTTATGCCGTCTTTAAAATCAATTATAAAGAAACGCTTTCCTGATTCAAAAATTATATATGGAGAATTTATTACAGGTCTTGACGGCAAGATGAGGTATTTCAAGCCGCTTCGTATCGAACTTTATAAAAAAATAGTCTCCTGTATAAGGAGTATGGCACCTGATGTGCTTATATACTTTTGTATGGAAGATGATGAAGTATGGAAAAAGTCTCTTGGATTTATTCCATCTGAACGTGGAGGGCTGCCGAAAATGCTTGATGAAAGTGCTGCACGACATTGTGGGCTGGCCACTGACTCCATAAGCAAGCGCTAAGTTGTTTTTGCCCAGGAGGGACTGAAAAAAAGATGAACATCGAACATCGAACGTCCAACATCGAATTTTGCATAAGGTATTCTGCCAATTATAAACTGGCGGAGCGAAGCGATTTCATCATTCGATGTTCGATGTTGGACGTTCATCTTTTATGCCCTTTAAACCGTAAAAAAAGGTAACTAAATGAAAAAGTATAGAATTCTTTATTATATCTTTTGCTGCTTGTTTATTCTTTTAATCTGTGCTGTTGGTCAATCGTTTGCACAAAGCCGGTACAGTGTCAGATGGGTCGATGATGGTGATACAATTGTTCTTATGGATGGCAGGCGCATACGATACATAGGGATAAATGCTCCTGAAATAGATCATAAGGGCAAAAAAGCAGAGCCATTCGGATATAGTGCTAAAAATTATAATAAGAATATGGTGTTATCAAAGAAAGTGCGTTTAGAGTTTGATAAGGAAAAACATGACCAGTATGGACGATTGCTTGCCTATGTATTTTTGGAAGATGGTACATTTGTTAACAAAGTCATGATAGAACAGGGACATGCCTATTGCCTTTACCGGGGTCCTAATAAAAAATATAATAAAAAATTGCTTAGAGCTCAAAGGGATGCGATGACAGCTAAAAAGGGGATATGGAAGAATTGGAAAGAAGAAAAGAACAGGTACTCAGGCAATAAAGAATCAAAACGATTTCATCTTGAAACATGTACTTTCGGAAAAAGAACCGGCTTAAAAAACAGAATCTTTTTTTCAAGTAAATGGGATGCTTTCCGGGAGGGGTTTGCGCCATGTAAGCGATGTGTTGAATAGACTGAAGTATCCAGTCGTCCCGAAGGGTCGCAAAGAAGTCAAACAGTTTCTAAAGGACCTGAAAAGCAACGATATCAAATGGAAAGACGCTTATAAAATTGAGAGTTCACGTAAAAAAGGTAAAGTAAATATTTTCAAAACATATGAACCCGAAAAGAGACAAAGAAAGGGTTCCGCATCATACGGGTTCATAGCAGTTTAAAACAAGAAAACGATATAGCCGGAAGACAGAAAAAAGAAAGCCGAATTGAAGCCATTTTATTTCTGTATTTTGTGGCATTAATGATTGCGTCCCTTATGGAACAATACAAGATATTAAGGCAGCTCAAATCCTCGCCTTGCTATCACAGCGAGTAACTTTTAGCGGCGGTCATAAATTTTTTCGAGCTGTGCGGTTAGTCCACAAATGATAGGACATAGGTTACCCAAGTCCTTCCGAATGTTCTAATTCTCATCGACAGATTCCTGTAGGGGCGGGTTTATCCCGCCTAAAGCGAATTTGGAAGGCGGCGTAAAGTCGCCACTACGACAAATCCTTCATAGCAATCAACTTGTTGACAAAACACAGTAAATGCTACCCGCACAGGTCGAATTTTTTTCTTAAGATGCGACCCCCCACACCTCCTTTTTTGCTACAATTAATAATCCCTTGACCTGATTTCCTGACTGCTTCCTAATATCTGATTTGGTTTCGTCTATTAATTGTAATCCATGACGCCTTAGGCAATCTTGAATATATGTCCGTGAGTGTGCATAGCGACCGCTGGGAAAGAGCCGGTACTCCATGCTGTTGTCTTCCAGTCTTTCCACTGAAAATGCAATGATCCCTCCGTAAACAAGATATGAAGATGCGGACCTGATGATCGTATCCAGATTTCCGAAATATACAAAGACGTCAGAGCTATATATCAGATCAAATTTTTTGGAAAAGCCCCAGTCTTGAAGTATGTCAAAAATCTCGAGCCGGTTGTAGATTTTCTTCTCTGCGGCCTTTTCGAGCATCTTTGACGATACATCGACGCCTATCAGTCTTTTCGCAAACGGCCGATAGAGTTGAGCGCCCAGACCGGTACCACAGCCAAGGTCCAGAACATTCATTTTTTCAGTCAGATATGGGCACACAAGGTCAAACAGGAGTTCAGGGGTCTTGTATTGTAGGTCTTTAACCAGGATCCTTTCAAAAGTCCCGGCACACCGATCAAAGATCCTACGCACGTGTTCCACCGGGGCGGCATCAGGTGTTGCCGATGTCCCCAGGCTTTGGAGCATGAATCTTGCCGCCTCATCATCCGGCATGGTCTCAAGCACCTTGTTGTAATGTTCCTCGGCTTCCTTGAATCGCCTGAGCTTTTGAAGAGAAATCCCGATGTTGAAGTGGGCGGATGCATAATCTGACCGTATCTCAATGGCCTTTCTGTATGACTTTGAAGCGTTTTCAATCATATTAAACTCGTCCTGTGCCACGCCAAGGTTGTTCCATGCCTCTGCCATGTCAGGAGCGAACGCCACTGCCCTTCGAAAACAGGATATGGCTTCATCCTGTTCCCCAATTTCCCTATATGCGACACCTAAATTATTCCATGCTTCACCAATACCAGGCTGCTTTTCCAACATGCCCCTGTAAATACTTATGGCACCCTTGTGATCGTTCTCTCGCTGCTTCAGCCTGGCCAGGTTATAGCATGCCGGAAAATAGGGAGGTCTAAGGTCGGCTGCTTTTTCAAAAACTTTCTTGGCCTTATCCGGCCGGGACTGGTCCAAGAATACCGTTCCAAGCGCATTCAGCACCTGTCCCCAATCAGGCTTTCTTCTCAATACTTCCAGATAGCCTTTTTTCGCTTCAGCAAGCCTGCCTTCCTTGTGGGCAAAAGAAGCTTTCTTGAGAACGTATTCGGAATCGTCTTTCGTGCGCTTCGATGGGATAGAATACTTTTTTGAGTGGCGCGGAGTCACATCTTCATTTGTCATTTTTGGTCCACATCATGGTGTTGAACGGTATTATCCGGATATGCCACGCCCTGTGAATTCACACCCAAAAAAACCTCCCAAAATCGATATTTTCTCCCGCATTTTAGGACATTAGCTTGGTCCGACCACAATTAGCAAGGCAATACTATTGATAATTTTTTCATCTCTGTTTTTCTCTACGAAGCCTAACCAGTTATTATATAGTTTCTGACTATTCCCACAGCCTTCATAATTGTTGACCAAAAATTAGCAAAAAAACAATTTTCTAATTGTATATTTCAACAATTTGGATATTAAAACAGAAAACCGGATAACCCCATTGAAAGCTATCTCACCAGACCTTTTGAAGTTAAGATAACTTGCCAGCAGAGCAACTCATGAATCAGACGATTCTCATGCAGATTGTATTTGCATATCACAATGTTATTGCACGCCCAGCGCATTCTTAAGCTCGTCAATGGCTGTTTCTTTAAGAATAAAGACCAATTCGTCATCCTTATGAATCTCGACATCACCCTTGGGAATAAGGAAGTCCTTTTGGCGATAGATGGCAAAAAGCAAGGCATCTTTAGGGAAAGCAAGATCTACAATCTTTTTTCTGTGAAGGGTTTCACTGGCTGAAAAATGGTAGAACCGCGCTTTTCTGGGCACCATATTAACGAGTTCCAACAGATTCAGCCCCCGCGTAAGGTAACTGGCCTGAACACTGGCAGTTACCGACGGCGTGATGATATTGTCAAATCCCAGTTTTTTGCTGATCGGGATAAAGTCAGGCCTGGTTATCTTAATCAAGGTTTTGATATCGGCGAATGTTCTGGCCATTAATCCAATGATGATATTGTTTTGATCATTACCCGTCAGAGCTATTATGACGTCTGCTTCATCTACCTGGGCCTTCTTCAGTGTTTCCGGGTCTGAACCATCGCCATTTATTACTGTACAATCGAGTTCGTCTGCCAGCCTCTCGGCTATATCCTTATCCTTTTCAATAAGGATTACCTCATCCTTCCATTTAATAAGGCGTTTTACCACCATAATACCTATGTTGCCAGCGCCAATAACAATTGCCCTCATTACATCCTCCGTTTCACCCAGGTGCGGGGATAGATAAGAATAAGAAAAGGAAATATTTCGAGCCGCCCCATCCACATATCAAAGAAAAGGATCATTTTCAAATGTTCGGAAAGATCCGGGCCGCAGATGCCCGTGGAAAGACCTACTGTTCCGGTAGCTGAAACCACCTCAAAAAGCGAATCCGGAAAATTATAACCAGCCGCTACAAAGAAGGTCACTGAGATCAATACTGTTAAGAAAAATAAAGTGATGGATACAATGGCTGCTTCAATATCTTCACGGCTTAAAGCAATATTATTGACCCGCAAATGCGTAATCACTTCTTTGGGCTGAAGAATGCGGATAACCAGGATATGTAAAAGCTTTATAAATATAAGCAGCCGATAGATTTTTATCCCCCCGGCTGTTGAGCCGATAGAACCGCCTATAGACATGGAAAATATAGCGGAAAGCTTTGAAAGCGCCGGTGCTTGAGCAAAATCCATGGTAGAGAATCCGCTTGTAGATTGGGCTGACACGGTCTGAAAAAAGGATTTATAGATTGCTTCTTTCCACGAACAGGTTTCAATCATGCCCAGGAAAAAAATAAACATAAGAACTGCAATGCAAAGGATAAGGACGCGCCACTGTGTATCTTTGAATACGTTCAAATGGACTTTATTGAGCGGATGAAACATGTTTAGATTGGTGGCACCAATGACCATAAATAGAGAACAAAAAATTATGGCTGCCGATGAAAAGGCGGCAAAGCTTTCTTTTTCAGTAGCAAATCCGCCCGTAGATATGGTTGCCATTGCCTGACAGACAGCCTGAAATAAATCCATCCCACTCAAATAAAAAGCCAGCATACAGGCAGCCGTAATAATGGCGTAGGCCCGCCATAGTATCTTTGTTGCTTTGATGGCGCTGGGAGAAACCCTGGTTTCCCCTATGGATACTGTAAATAGTCGATAAGCCGTTGTCCCCGGCCCTATCAGTACAGAAATAGTCAATACTACAATGCTAAGGCCGCCAATCCACTGCACGAATGATCGCGTAAAGAGCATGGTACGCGACAAACTCTCTATGGGCAGAGTGCTGAGTCCGGTGGTTGTAGCAGCGGACATGGCTTCAAACAAGGCATCCAGGAAGGGAAGACCGGCAAGCGTCCAGACCGTGGCCATTATTAAGGATAAAATAAAATAGATAAAACTAGCTAATACCAGTGCTTCCTTAATGTCCAGATCAACTTCGGGAAGTTTTTTATCCCCGAAATAGCCAATAATAAATATAAAAGGGGTTAATATGATGTATATAACGGTTAGAGAGAATTCCTGATAGATAATGGAAACAGCTATCGGCGCCAGTTGCAGGACCGCCAGGATAATAAGTATCTTGCTCAGATACTTGGCCACTGCATGGTACCTTATGGGTCTGATTAAAAAATCGCGCATTAATCACGTTGTTGGGTTCACGGTTCACGGTTGCTTGCGTTGATATCTTCATAAGCCCGTAGTCCTTCGCAAATCTCGGTTTCTTTGCCTGACGGTACACTTTTCGAGCCAATCAACTTTTTAACCTCTGAACCCTGAACCGTTGAACCGTGAACCCGAGTAGTTGCAATATATCTTTCTTTTTCGCTGTAAATACAGCCGCAGTATTGCTGGCGGTATAGTTCAAGGCGCTTAGATTCTTCTATTCCTTCCTTCCATCCGGCACGAAAATCCTGGTAGTAAAATGGAATGCCGAGTGATTTGCCAATAGATTCTCCTATTGATTTTATCATATCATGCTTCTGGAATTTGCTGTATAAAAGAGTAGAGGAGAAACAATCAAACTTTCCGCGTTTTGCTGTCAGAGCTGTTGACCTCAGCCGGTCGTGATAGCAGTATAAACAGCGATTTGATTCTCTGAAAACCGTGTTTTGAATAAAACCTTCCAGATCATAGCCTTCCTGGTAAATGACTTTTAGGTTAATAATATTTGCATAATGTTCAAGGGATTCCTGCCTTTTTAGACACTCAGTGTAGGGATGTATATTATGTCTGTAAAAAAAACCCATTACATTATAGCCGTCGTTGCGTAGAGTTTTTACAGGGTATATTGAGCATGGTGCGCAGCATATGTGCAGCAGAATTTTCAATTTCTTTCTCCAAAAATTGCAGTTCCAATGCGGACAAGGGTTGCTCCTTCCTTTATTGCGACTTCAAAATCACCTGTCATACCCATGGATAATTCCTGCATATTGATATTTTTTATTTCTTCATTCCTGATTTTATCTCGCAGATTCCATAGGGCTGAAAAATATGGCCTGACTTTTTCAGGATTATTGAAAAAAGGCGGCATTGTCATAAGGCCTTTGATTGATAGATTTTCAAACAAACTAATTTCTTTTATCAGCTTTTGTGCATCCTCTTCATGAATACCTGATTTTGTTGATTCCATACTTATATTTACCTGAATCAGAATTTTTTGGATTTTGTTTATTTTTTTTGCCTGTTTATTTAATTCTTTAGCAAGTTTTAATGAATCTACCGTATGAATCATATCAAAAAGTTTGACAGCATATTTTGCTTTGTTGCTCTGAAGGTGACCTATAAAGTGCCATGAGACTGGATAAGATGACAGCGCATTGATTTTATTTCCGGCTTCCTGAATATAATTTTCTCCAAGAATATCAGCGCCTGCCTTTATTGCTTCTCTGACCATGTCTTCCGGTATGGTTTTACTCACAGCCACAAGGCGAACAGTATCAGGATCTCTGCCGCAATCAATGGTTGCCTTTTTGATACGTTCTTTAACAGTACTTAGTCTTTTTTTAAGAACTTCAGATTCCATAATTTCTATTTTAACCCTATTACACCTTCTTTTATAAGGAATTCTATGACTTCGCAAACAGGAAGACCTACTACATTTGTGTAGGAGCCATTTATACTTTTTACAAGAAAAGTGCCAAGCCCCTGAATGGCATATGCACCTGCTTTGTCAAAGGGCTCGTCCGTATTAATGTACCATTCTATTTCATCATCAGTCAGGTTCTTGAAAAACACTTCAGTTATTATGGTTTCTGAAAAAAATCTATTCCTGGCCTTACAACATATTGAGTAACCTGTAAGAACTTGATGTATCTTCCCGCTGAGTTGCTTCAACATAACACGGGCTTCGCTTTTTGAAGATGGTTTGCCAAGTACAATGCCGTCTATCAGGACGATGGTATCAGCTCCGATAACCCAGCTTTCAGGATATTTTTTTGATATGTCATTTGCCTTGGCTTCGGCCAGAGTTTTTACATAAATTTCAGGTTGTGATATGGGAATAGAGTTTTCATCGATACTGCTGGGAATAACGGTGAAAGAAAGACCAGCCTGCTTTAACAGATACTTTCGTCTAGGTGATTTGGAAGCAAGAATTATAAATTGACTATTTGATGGATTTTGCATACTGAATAATTATCAGATGCCATATGGTTTGACAAGGGGTAAGGGGGGGTAAGGATCATATTTAGAAATTTACAAACTTATTTTTATGTAATATTAAACTGCTGGACGTGAGCTTGAGGTATGTAAAGGGTAAAAAGTATTGAGCGGGCTTTTTTTTATTCCTTCTTGCATTTTTTCTGGTTTTCAATTATTAAGCTAATCGCTGTTTGTAATCGAAATATACGCAAAACCTGTGCCTGGGTGGCGGAATTGGTAGACGCAAGGGACTTAAAATCCCTCGGAGCTAAGTCTCTGTACGAGTTCAAGTCTCGTCCCGGGCACCAAAAAAACAGGCGCTTATAAAAAACGATATAAGTGCCTTTTTTATTTCCGGCAAAGAATAGCGAAAGTTTATTTTCCATCCGCCCGAACTACGGACAAAATTATGGCCGAATATATCCGATTTTTTCTTTTCGTGTATACCTTTTTCAACAAAAACATATATTGTGAAAACTTTATAAAGTGTGTATTAGTTTTAAGAATGAGCTTAAACTTTTATATTACCGCAAATACAGAATTATTACCATACAAATTTAGGAGGAGGAAATGAGAAAAAATTATCAGAAAAAATCTTTTGGAACTTGCGGAAAAATATTACTGGTAATTTTTGCAATATTGGTTGTGGCCGCTGCTGTACAGGCGGAATCATATCAAACTCTTTATCCCTGCCTTATTGATCTTTCAGGATGGACAGGCGGCGAGCCGACAGGTATGAATATGAATATGTCCGGCATGGTTATGATTAATTCTACACGTACCTACAGCAAGGGAAACAAAGAACTGACAGCCATAATTATGAAAGGCAATCAGGCTTTTGGAATGGGCGGTATGCAGGGGGGCGGCATGCAGGGCTCTGGAATGCACATGGAGAGTCCTGAAGTTAATATGAACATCAAAACCATAAACGGCTTTCAGGTGCATACAGTCTATGACAAAGAAGAGAATTCAGGGGCGGTTACTGTTTTTTTGACACATGAACAGGCCGGGGGCGCTTTTTTCACCTTGTCATATGCAGGGATTTCAGAGAAAGAGGCCCTTGGGCTGGCTAAAAAATTTGACTGGAAGAAAATAAAGAGCAAAGCGCAGTCATTAAGATAAAGGAGTTTTATTATTAGAGACCTTTGAAAAAGGTTTCTATTAAGCTCATAAGAGGGTTGTTAAGATGAACTTTAAAAAGTGGTTTTGGGATACTTTCCTTAAAGGAAAAAATCTTCATTATAAGCTTACTATAATATTCAGCCTTTTTTTTCTGTTTCCTGTACTGGGATTTGTTATATTTGGAATCAGATATAACTTAATGAATGATCAATATGTTTTGCTGTTTTTTCTGGGCATTCTTATTTTTTCATTGTTAGGATATACCATGCTAAGGAAGTTATTTGAAGATATAGCAGATATATCCAGAAATATTTCTCAGAAAGGCATTGAACAATTTGAAGGAGAGTTGCAGACGGGCACGGGCACGGATGAAATACGCAACATTGTTCAGTCTTTTAACGCGATTGAGAATCAATTCAGCAAAACTTTCCAGCAGCTTCAAAAGAAGTCTTCTGAAATATCAGTACTAAAGGAACTTTCCGAGCTTTGCTATGTTACATTTGATCCAAATGAAATCCTTTATGTCGCTCTGGAGCGTTCCCTGACATTAACTGATTCAGACGTAGGTTCAGTCATGATTACAGATCGTGATCACAACTCTTTTATTGTTAAGTCAACCATTGGAGCAGGGGAATACGTCAAGATAGATGACAGAATAGATTTTAATACAAGCATCGCCAAGTATGCTGTAATCAATAAATCGCCTATTATGGTAGAAGATATTGAAAAGGATACCCGGTTCGGAAGGACGAACCGTCCTCTATATTGCTCGAAATCTTTTATTTGCATGCCGATCAAGACCAGCAAAGATATTGTTGGAGTGCTTACAATTTCGCGTAGAAATGGTGATAAAATTTATTCACATGACGATGTGGAGATTCTAACGCCCCTTTTGAGCAATGCTGCTTTCACATACGAGAACCTCAGTCTTTTAAAGGATAATGAAAAGGGAGAACTTGTCCTGAAGACAGTTGAGAAAATTTTCAAGATAATAAACTCAAGTTTCAGAGACAGCGAACTTTTACATGCTGTTTTGAATGAAATTCATGCCGTAGTTCCTTTTAATCTTGCCATGGTTATGACCTTGGTTGAAAACGGTTCTGATTATATTACGATTTTTGAGTTGGTGGCCAATGAGCAGACAAGCATTTCAAGGGGTACTCAATATCCCATTGAGCAAGGCAGTATAATTGACAAGGCGCTTAAACAGGAATCCATTCTGATTGTGAATGATACTGACGTACTTACCAGCGAGTGTACAAAGGAATTATTTGTAAACCAGGGAAGCAAATCATGCTGTCTTGCCCCCATGAAGATGAGAGGGGCCGTTAAAGGGATATTTGCGCTATCTTCAAGTCATGCAAAAGACTTTTATAATTCTCAGGAGCTAATTGAATGGGTGGCAGGCGTGCTTTCTATTTCCATAGAACGTAATAGGCTGTCCGAATCGGTTGTCAAACGCAACAAGGAGCTGGATTCAATAAAACAGATCGGAAGCGCCCTTGCTTCATCGACTTTTGATATGAACCAGGTACTTAAGTATACAATGGACATGATTCGGGAAGTTATGAACGTGGAAGCAGGCTCCCTTTTTCTTGTAGATGGAAACGAGCTTGAGTTTGCTGTTGCATTTAATATCAATCCTGAATTTCTGAAAGATCTGAAAGACCTGCGGCTTAAAATGGGTCAGGGAATTGCCGGTTATGTTGCGGCACAGGGAGAATCTATTATTATAAATGATTCACAAAAGTCACCGCATTTCTATCCTGAAATAGATAAGACTACAGGCTTTAAGACATTGTCGGCACTGTGTGTGCCGATGATTTCCCAGGGAAAGGTGATTGGAGTCCTCGAAGTACTCAATAAAATAAACGGCGATTTTGGCTCTAATGATGAAGACCTCCTGAAGTCAATAGCCTCATCGGTAAGTATTGCCATTGAAAATGCCCGTCTTTACAAGGAAACAGTTTCAATGGCCGAACATGAGCGCGGAATAAGGAGCATGTTTCAGAAATTTGTACCCAAGGAAATAGTTGATAAGATTGTCTATGGCACGGAAACAGGTGGGGAAATGCTTGAGGAGGTAAAGACTCTTACCCTGCTGAATATTGATATCAGGGAATTTTCAAGGATTTCAAGAGAAATCGGCTCTCAAAAAACGGTTCCCCTGCTTAATTATTTCTTTTCCGCTATGGGAGGCATAGTGTTCAAACATTACGGTATTGTTGACAAATATCTGGGTGATGGGCTGCTGGCGCTTTTTGGAGCGCCTGTTTCAAGCATAATGGACGCGGATAATGCTGCGCAGGCGGCGCTTGAAATGAAGAACTTGGTTGCAACTGTAAATGAGTATTATGCCAGGGAATTTGGAGTTTCCGTAAGTATAGGTATAAGTATTCATACGGGTGAAGTAGTTGTAGGCGGCTTTGGCTTTGAGATGAAAATGGATTATACGGTTATCGGCGATCCTGTAAATGATGTGTTTAAGCTTCAGGAGCTTACCAAATCCATTCCGAACAGTATTTTAATCAGTGAAAAAACCTGCCATTCCGCACGGTCCCACCTGGAACTGCGTGATATTGATGCCAAACTCAGGGATATAAAAATATACGAACTGCTGGGCTATAAAGAGGATTAGATGGGGTGATTAAGCTCTGTAGAACAATTTTGAAATTGATTGTTTTCCTTATGGTCGTAGCTGTAACTTTCTCACCAGCCTGGGCAAAGCAGGTAACCGACCAGTTGGGGCGGCAGGTTATCCTGTCTGATGATCCGCAGCGTGTGGTTTCCCTGGCTCCGAGCATTACTGAGATAATTTTCGCTCTTGGACAGGAACACCGCCTGAAGGGTGCGACTCGTTTCAGCGACTTCCCGTCTGAGGCAATCGGTCTTCCCAGAGTCGGTTCTTACGTTCAACTTGATCTTGAAAGAATTGTAGCTTTAAAACCGGATCTTTGTATCGCAATAAAAGATGGAAATCCAAGGCAAACAGTTGTGCGCTTGGAGTCTTTGGAGGTTCCGGTTTATGTGGTTGATCCAAGAAATCTGGAAGCAGTGACGGAAACGATTGTTGAAAT
>JAJSZW010000082.1 GCA_030262895.1 Deltaproteobacteria bacterium
TGAAGTTTCAAAATTTCTAACCAGTGAAGGAGTTGTTCAGGTTGGCGTTAAAAATAATAATTTTGTAATAAAAAAAGATAAAGAGATAATTATTATAAGACTTCTTGAAGGTGATTTTCCTGAATATAAGGATATTGTAAACAAGGAAGATAGTTATACAATAAATCTTGATAAAAAACTATTTCTTATGATGCTTAAGAGAATGTCTATTTTATCTTCAGAAAATTATAAGGGAGCTATTTTTAATTTTTCAGACAAAAGGCTTGCAATAACAACCACAAATCCCGATATAGGTGAATCAAAAGAAGAAATATCAATAGAGTTCAAAGGAGAGCCCATAGAGGTCGCTTTTAATCCAAGATATTTTATTGAAACATTAAATGTAATTGATGATGATAAAATAATTATTAATATTATTAATGAAGAAAGGCCCTGTTTGATTGAGGGTGAAAACGATAAAAGTTTTTTAAGTGTAGTTATGCCGATGAGAATATGAATAAACAAAGAGAAACATATACAGCAGATAATATAAAAATACTTGAAGGTTTGGAAGCTGTTAGAAAAAGGCCTTCAATGTATATCGGGAATGTCGATATTGAAGGGCTTCATCATCTTGTTTATGAAGTTGTGGATAATAGTATTGATGAAGCTATGGCGGGTTATTGCGATCTCGTTAATATTACAATTCATACTGATAACAGCGTAAGCGTTGAAGATAATGGAAGAGGTATTCCGGTAGGTATACATAAAACAGAGGGAATTTCTGCAGCAGAGGTTGTAATGACTAAACTTCATGCAGGAGGAAAATTTGATGACAATTCTTATAAGGTTTCAGGCGGCCTGCACGGTGTAGGGGTTTCTGTGGTCAACGCGTTATCAAAATTTCTTGAGCTGGAAATTTACCATAATGGGAATATTTATTATCAGACATACGAAAAAGGTAAAAAAACAAGTGAATTAAAAGTTTTAGGTAAAACAAACAAAAGAGGCACAAAAATACATTTTTTTCCGGACACGGAAATATTAAACTCAGACGATTTCAGTTACGATATACTTGTTCGAAGATTAAGGGAGCTCGCTTTTTTAAACAAGGGGTTAAGAATAACTATAGAAGATGAGCGCGCAGATAATAAAAACGAGTTTTTTTATAAGGGAGGCATATCTTCATTTGTTGAATACCTTAATAAACTAAACACACCCTTACATAAACCTGTTTTCGTCGAAGGAGTTAAAAATGACGTTCATATTGAAGTAGCTCTTCAATACAATGATACTTTTAAGGAAAAAATATTCTCTTTTGCAAATAATATTAATACAATTGAGGGAGGTTTTCATCTTATAGGTTTTAAAGCAGCCTTGACGAGAACAATAAATCAATATGCTGTAAATGGAAATCTTCCAAAAAACTTTCAGGTAAAATTAAGCGGAGACGATGTAAGAGAAGGCCTTACGGCAATAATAAGCGTAAGGATAAAATCGCCTCAATTTGAGGGACAAACAAAAACAAAACTCGGAAACAGCGAAGTAAAAGGGCTTGTTGAGTCTCTTGTTAATGAAAAACTAAGTATATTTTTAGAGGAAAACCCAAATACAGCTAAAAAGATAATCGCAAAATCAGTTGATGCAGCAAGAGCAAGAGATGCAGCAAAACGAGCAAGAGATCTTGCAAGAAATAAAGGCTCTTTAATAGATTCAACCCTTCCTGGAAAATTATCTGATTGCCAGATTTCAGACCCTTCACAAAGAGAGCTTTTTCTTGTAGAGGGAGATTCAGCCGGTGGCTCAGCCAAACAGGGTAGAGATAGAAAATTTCAGGCCATACTTCCTTTAAAAGGAAAAATATTAAATGTTGAAAAAGCGCGGTTTGATAAAATTCTCAGAAGTGAAGAAATTAAGAATATGATCACAGCGCTCGGTACGGGCGTTGGAATAGAAGAATACAATATAGAAAAAATCAGGTATCATAAAGTAATTATAATGACGGATGCCGATGTTGATGGTTCCCATATCAGAACCCTGCTCTTAACATTTTTTTATAGACAAATGCAAGAAATCGTTGATAGTGGATATTTATATATAGCCCAGCCTCCACTTTTCAGGGTAGGAAAAGGCAAAAACGCCATGTATCTGAAAGATGAGCTGGAATATAATGATTATGTTTTAAAAAGGGTTTGTAATAATAAAGCCATAAAATTCGGCGACGAAAAAGAGATACTAAAAGAGCACAATCTATATGTTTTTATTGGAGACCTTTCCGAATATTTTGTTAATATTCAAAAACTGGAAATGCGCGATATTAATTTAGGTTTAGTGGAATTGTTAATAAAAGAAGGGGTTGAGGATAAAAAATTTCTTAGAGACAAAGAAAAGATGCTGCGGTTAAAAAACGCCCTGATGGAAAAGGGTTATTTTACCGGCGAACTGGATTTTAATGAAGAGCGAGGTCTATACGAATTTAATGTTTCACCGGGCGAAGAGAGAACGGTAAACGGGTTTATAAAAAAAATATCAGACAAAGACATCAGGCAGATTAAAATAGGAAGGGAGCTTATATATTCATCAATATTTCAGAAAAGCATGGTGGTTGGTAAAAAAATATTCAAATACAACCCGCCCTTTCTTGTAGCAGCCAAAGACAACGATAAAGATTTTATACAATTTGAGGACAGGAAGAGCCTGCTTTCATATATGATAGAAGAAGGCAGAAGAGGAATGAGCATTCAGAGATACAAGGGTCTTGGTGAAATGAATCCTGATCAGTTGTGGGAAACAACCATGAATCCTGAAAAAAGAATCCTGCTTCAGGTCAAAGTAGAAGATGCTGTTGAAGCGGATCAATTATTTACCATTCTTATGGGAGAAGAGGTTAAGCCAAGAAGAGCGTTTATACAGAACAACGCTCTTGATGTTAGCACGCTGGATATTTAAACCGATTTCTCACAAGCTGATTTCACCACATCCGCTGTGTTGCAGGCCATTTGCGGTGAAATGCCACAGCTTCATAGCCTGCGCCTGCGGCAAACTAAACTTGTGAGAAATCGGTTTATAACGGTTTAAAATATGCTGAATATAATATCAATAGAAGCCAGGGACATACCGGACGCTTGGTACCAGTGCGTTTACAGTATTATAAACAGGGGGCACAGGTATAAAATAGACAGGGGCAGTTATGAGGGACAGGAGAGACTTGAGTTTGATTATATAACCGTTCACATAAAACATCCCGGCATACGCCCGCTTCTTCCCGACATACCTCCATCTCTAGGAATTCCAAATCCTGTAGCCGACGGATACTTAGAAGAGTACCTTCCTTATCTCATGACCTCTGAAAAAAAGCCCGCCGAAGATTATACCTATGGTCAGTATCTTGAGTCACAGATAGCAGAAGTAATCCGCATGTATAAAGAAGATGGCCACGGTACAAACCAGGCATATATGACAGTGGGTAATCCAGAGGCTTTATATCTAAAAGATCCTCCCTGCCTGCGTGGAATTGATACCCGAATCCGCTATGGAAAGCTTCATTTTATGGTTTACTTCAGATCGTGGGATCTGTGGGGAGGTTTTCCGGCTAATCTCGGAGCCATACAGATGTTAAAAGAGTATATGGCGCAAGAGATAGGTTTGGAAGATGGAGAAATAATAGCTGCCAGCAAGGGCCTTCATTTGTATGATTATATATGGGAGCTGGCAAAGCTGAGAACCATGCAGGAATCCTCGGTTATAAACAACGCAAAAAATTGATATCGATAAAATAGACCTGATCTATTATTGATTTTACACGGTTACGAGACGACTCAAAACACCTTCAGACAATTCAATCCCCAATGAACCTAAAACAGATGAGGAAATATTTAAAGATTGGATAACCTCATTCTTAATATCAGCATTATTTTTGGGATATCTGATTTCTGAAAAAGCCGGCGCTTTTCACGCTGGTTAAGCGGTGCCAGGCACTATCTCGGGTATAAATCCAGATCAAATTAGAAGATTATGAACGAGCCAAGAACGTTAGTCGATAGATTTTATTCGCGAATCAAGAATAACCCCACTGTGGCCCTTCTGATTGTCCTGGGAACAATTGTCATTGGCCTATCACTTCGTTCCAGCCGACGCGCTAAAGCGCGATGCTGAACTTAGCCGATTAGATCCCCAAGTATTACATTTTGAAGAGTGGTCGAATCAATTGATAGAATATTTTGCCCAAAAGTTGTTGCATGTTGCGCAATATGCAGTAAAATATATAGTGTGATCAAAACATTCAAACATAAAGGCCTACAAAAGTTTTTCGATACAGGCAGTGTTGCAGGAATTCAGCCTTATCACAAGCAAAAGCTCCGAATGCGCCTGACCGCCATGGATACTGCAACTAACATTGAAGACATCAACTTGCCAGGCTTTCGCCTGCATCCCTTGAAAGGTGATAGAAAAGGTTTGTGGGCAATTGACGTAAGTAAAAACTGGCGTATCCTTTTTAAATTTCAAGACGGCAACGTATATGTTGTCGATTATGAGGATTATCACTAATGGGTATGTACAATCCACCTCATCCCGGAGAGTTTATCCGGGAAGTATATTTGGAGCCACTAAACATAAGCTATCGTAGCGTTGCCCTTAAACTCAAGGTATCACCTTCCACGTTTTTACGTTTGATTAACGGAACGGTACCTGCTTTATGTTGCCTGCACCCGTGCGCGGGACAATCTTTTGATATCCGGTGTTGAACCGGCATCGGAGTTCATTGATGATATAAGTCGAATTGGGGTCGAGCCATGGTAAAAATCTGAAGACATATAACGGTTGTCAAAATAACGCTCCGACTTTTAAAGGATTTTTCTGTTGACATAGAAGATGAGCTTTCACTGGTTTTTGGAATGAATGTGAGTAGCAAATATAAATAAGGTTTAAAACTGAACTTCATAGATTGAAAGATTTTTTTAAACAAGCATTGTCTTTTGAAGTAGTCTCAGTGATATTTTTATTTGTGATCCCTGAAAAAATAGCATGCATATCTTTTTTTGATTATGACGTTTTAATTGGAAGATATATGATAATTTTTCCTATATTAATGGGGACAACTTTTTGTTTTTATAAAATTTTTAGCGATTTGTTAAAAATTTTTTCTCATCCTGCAAATGACAAAGATCAAGGATGCAATAGATGAGTACGCCTCAATCCCAAATCCTAATCTACCAATCCACCACCGGAAACATCAAAATAGACGTCCGCCTTGAAAATGAAGCTGTTTGGCTGACACAAAACCAAATGGCATTGCTTTTTGGAAAAGGCAGAACCACTATAACAGAGCATATTGGGAATATATTTAAAGAGGGCGAACTAAATGAAAAAATGGTATGTCGGGATTTCCGACATACCACTCAACACGGTGCTGTAAAAGGTAAAACGCAAACAAAGAATGTAAAAGATTACAACCTTGATGTAATTATTTCGGTGGGTTACCGTGTAAAGTCGCAACAAGGTACACAATTCCGCATCTGGGCGACTAAGCGCTTAAAAGAGTATATAATCAAGGGTTTTGCCCTGAATGATGAGCGGTTTAAAACCGGCGATTCTATGAATTATTTCAATGAATTACAAGAGCGCCTCCGAGAAATCCGCCTTTCCGAGCGTTTTTTCTACCAGAAGATAAAAGACATATACGCAACCAGTATCGACTATGATCCCAAAGATGAAATGACCATTAAATTTTTCAAGATTATACAAAACAAACTGCTTTGGGCTATAAGCAAGCAAACTGCCGCAGAACTTGTTTACCGCAGGGTAGATGCTTCTTTACCCCTTTGGAATGCAATCATACGATAAAAAAAGCAATATAGGCATCAAAAAAAGTGATGTCAGTATTGCCAAAAATTATCTAAATGAAGAAGAGATAAAACTGCTTGGATTATTGGTAGAACAATATCTTGCCTTTGCCGAAACCATGGCGCAGCAACACACACCAATGTATATGAAAAACTGGATTGGCAGGCTGGATAACATTTTACAATTAAACGGCAGAAAATTGCTTACGCATGCCGGAAAAATAAGCCATCAAATGGCTTTAGAAAAATCGAATCGGGAATTAGAGAAATATAAAGAAGAGCAAAAAAAATATCCTTTGAAAGCAGCTTAAACGAGTTGGAAAATGATATAAAACAGATAGATCAGAAGACCGAAAAAGATAACTCATGAAATTCACCGAAGCAAAACTTGAACAAGCAGTTATAGAACTCTTTGAAGCTGAAGGTACGAGAAGACCGGAGCAGAAAAGACCTTTATATTCAATTGATTGATTATGGAAATTTGTCAGTGTTCCGGATTCCTCATCCTGATTAAGAAATTTCATAAGGAGCGAAAATATAGAGGGTTTTAGAAGCCGGCTAACCCTTATTTAGGGGGTGCGAAACTTGAGTTATTAGTAATAATAATTCTGAAAAATACGGGTTAGAGGCTATAGTACCGCATCGTTGATTTTCATCCAAAGGTCTGTGGGTTTTTTCAGTTTTTTCCCGTCAATGCTCAGAACCGGAATAGCACCAATAAGTGAATTGGTGATAATAACCTGATCGGCTAAAAACAAATCTTCAAGGCATAGCTTTTTGCTTTCCGACATATAACCCCAACTTAAAAGAAGTTCACATACAACCTTTTCCATGATACCGGGCAGCACATGCGGCGAAACCGGTTTTATGAAAGTTTTATCCCTGATCAGCAGGATATTTGCTGTATTTGTTTCAGAAATCGTATCATCCGGATTCAATATGAGTGCTTCATCAGCCTCCTTTTTTTTCGCCCATTCTCCAGCAAGCAGGTAGTATAAATAATTCAGGGTTTTGTAATCAGCAAGGGGTGTCTGACGCGGCTTCGGGTAAACAACAAGCCTTACTCCCTGTTCTTTTTTTTCTGCCAGCCGATGAGTATATGGCCTGGCCATAACTATAAGCGTAAAATTTAAAGAAGAGTTTCCGCTGCTTCCTTTTGACGCAACAATTTTAACTGCCGCAGTTTCTTCCAGCAGCCCGTTACTGGAAATTACCTGATATATAATATCCTGCCAGGTCAAATCCGGAACTCGTTTGAAAAAAAGATGTTTCCATGTTTGATTAAATCTTGAAATATGCTCTTCAAGGTATTGCGGTTTCCCTTTATCCACCCTGATTGTTTCAAAAAAACCATATCCGAATAAAAACCCCTGATCTGTAACATTTATCTTCGCAAGATTTATGGGTTCAATGCTTCCGTTAATCCAGACATGATTTTTGCTGCTTAATGCTTTTTCTTTTCCTTTGAAGACCTCCATAAGTGTTCTGCCCTTATGCATTGTTTCATCATACTCATCAAAGGGATCTGAATCAAAGACAATGCCTCCTCCGACCGAAAATATGATTTTTTTATTAACTATTGTAGCTGTGCGGATAGCAATAGAAAGGTCCATTGTGTCGTGGAAACTTATATATCCTGTGGAACCTGTATATATATGACGTCTGTGAGGCTCCAGTTCATCTATTATCTCCATTGATCTGATTTTAGGGCAGCCTGTTATCGAACCACCGGGAAATGCAGCTTTGATAATATCCACCGCATCACGGTCTTTGTCCAAAACTCCTTCAACAATTGACACAAGATGAAAAACATTCTTGTATGCCTCAAGTCTTTTGTGCTCAACCACACGAACAGATCCTGCTTTACATATCTTTCCCAGATCATTACGCAGTAAATCAACTATCATCGAAAGCTCGGCGTCATCCTTTTTGCTGTTTTTAAGCTCAAGACCGAGTTTTTTATCTTCATTAAGATTTTCTGCCCTTGGCATTGTGCCCTTTATCGGCCTGGTTTCAAGCCGGTCTCCTGACTGCAGAAGAAAACGTTCGGGTGATGTGGAAACAATGAAATGGTCTCCGGCATTTATATAAGAAAAAAAGGGAGCGGGATTAAGATTATAAAGTGTTTTAAACAGGCCGAATTCGCTGCCCTTAAAACTCATTTCAAATCGCTGGGAAAGGTTCACCTGATATACATGGCCCGATGCAATGTATTCTTTTATCTGCTTAACCGCGTTTATGTATTTTGATCTTGTAAAATTTGATCGAAATCCATCTGTATCTCCGCTGAAACTCTCCATTAACGGTTGTTTTGATTCCAGTATATTTTTAAAAACTTCAAGGTCTTTGTGTAAAACACTTTTTCCGGAAACAATGCGTTCAGGAATAAAGAGAGATGTTCTGTCTTCCTTTCGATCATGTATAACTATTATTGAAGGAGCAAAAAAGCATATATGCGGAAGATAAAGATCATCTATAGAAGTGCGGGGAAGTTTTTCAAGAGAATCTTTAAGATCGTAAGACAGGTATCCCAAAATGCCCGCAGCAAAAGGCGATTGTATATTATGGCCGTGCAAATGCCGAACATACGGCCTGTAAGCATTTAAGATATTCCGAAGCGTATCAAAGGGATCTGCTCTAAAATTAAAGCTATGATCTTCGGCTTTGATTTTCATGTCATTGATGCGTCCGGTAAAAGTCAGCCAGGGTTTTGCACCAAAAATATGGTATCTTGAACAGTCATTATCTCCTCCGCTCATAAGAATAACCGTGCCTGGCATTGAGGCAAAACGAGCAGCAAAGTCAAGGAAAGATCCTTCTAATTCGATACGTTCAGTATAAATACCATCAATCTCACCGGTAATTTTTTTTATTTCATCAATTGAAGATTCAACAGTTTCCATAAGCAAATTAATAATCCTTATGCAAGCGGCCCAAGTCTGAGAAAGTTTTCAACTATTAAAAATCCATTCTCCGTAAGAAAGCTTTCCGGATGAAACTGTACCCCGTGAATCGGAAGTTTATGGTGAGAAAGACCCATAACAACGCCATCACTGGTTTGAGAGGTTATAACCAGTTCTCTTGAATTAAGTTTTATCATCAATGAATGATATCTGGCTGCAGCAAAGGGAGAAGGAAGACCCTTGAAAATTTTATCATTATTATGGTAAATCATGCTGACTTTTCCATGTACCGGCAAAGGAGATCTGACAGTACTGCCTCCGAACGCTTCATTAATACACTGCATGCCCAGACAAACACCCAAAACAGGTACTCTGCCGTTTAAAAATTTAATCAGCGGGATAGATATTCCTGAATGGGATGGACCTTTGGGTCCGGGGCTGATAAGTACATAATCCGGGCATATTGCTTTTACCCCCTCAAGAGAAATTTTGTCACTTCTGTACACTTCAATAGAAAGATCATAATTCATAAACATTTGAACAAGATTGTAAGTAAAAGAATCATAATTATCTATTACAAGCAGCTTCGCCAAATTATGAACCTCCATATAAATTAGCGCCCTTCGGGCGAGCTGTTAGCTGTTAGGTATTGAGCTTATCAGCTATAACCAGTTGTCTTTTGGCAACTTCTTGATAAAATTGACACACTCGTAAAAAAAGTCAACATTGACGGCAAAGTAAAAAGCTCCAGTTTCAAGGCGCGCAAATCCTGAGGAGAGAGACGTACTTATAGCTACGTCGCAATGACGAAGGATGCAGCGCAACGCAGAAAATGGACTTTTTACGAAGCCGTCATAAATTAAAAGCCACCCGGACACGAGTCTGGGTGGCTTAAAACCTATTGCATAACTTTATTTAGGTGGATAGGCTGAAGACTGAAGGCTGAAGCTCCCTGGCAGTCTTCAGTCTTCAGTCTTCAGTCTATTCACCTTATATACGTATGATCATCTTCTCTGCTGACCTATTGAAAAATCACTGATTGTAGCCTTTACTCTATATAGAGCATCTAAATAAATTTCTTTGTCTCCATATTTGACAGCTTTTTTATACATCTTTTGCGCTATCTTCAGGTTTTCCAAATCTCCAATTTTTTCATAAGCAATTCCCAGGTTATAGAAAGCCGCTGAATTTTCCGGTTCAGTATTAAGCACATCCTTCCAGATCTCTATACCCTTTTCCCATTCCCCTTTCTTAGCGCATTTAATTCCTTCTTTCACCTTCTTGTTACCGCCCATGCCCATCGCATATTTATTACTGCCGTTATCAAATTCTACAACTCTGGTAATCTCGGTAGTAAAAATTTTTGCAGCGATCCTTGAGGCAACTTTATCGGAAAGCTCCTCCAGTGTTTGATTTTGCGAAGGAAGCTGACTCATCCTGTTTTCTAAATAACTTCTATATTCATTCTCTCCACCGAACTTTTCTTTATATTCTTCCGAAACCTTATCAGTAAAAATACGCTGTTTGGTTTTCAGGTTAACAATACTAAAATCTACAATAATGTTGGCCTGACGCATAACATAGGGGACTTCTTTTATAACGGTTCGTTGAATCTCCACTTCTGCTTCCTGCCCGAACACATTCTTACCCTCCTTATATTCACCAGTTCCCTCCTGTATCTTTACTTTTTCGGTATCATGAACGTCTTTTATAGTAGCAGCAACTCTGCCCGAAATAACACCGTCTGCATGCACCCCCTCAAAATCCGGTGAAAAGTTAATATCATCATCAAAATATTCAAGGCTGTTTTGATCAATATTTATAACTCGAATATAATCATGTTTATTATTTAAATTTTGGACCTCGATAATTTTATTATAAAGTGCTTTTCGAACCAACTCTTCATGCATGCCGCCAAATTTCAGTATAGACAGCGTCCTGATGTCTTGAAGAGATACTTCGGCATGCCTGATCACAGTGATTCCGGTCTTCTGCACACAACCGAAACAGCCGCATAATGCAATCAGAGCTATGCCTAAATATACCATTCGATTATTATACATGCGTTGGAATCCCTTGATGAATAGTAACGCTTTTGACACCTGATCCCTGCTATCTTTACTGCCGGAGCCCGGCATCGATATTCTCCGGTTCCTCTTCAGGAGGAAGATTCGACTTTATAAAGAAATTTTTCTGAAGAGACTGAACAACTTTATCTATTTCATCCACACTATCTCTTATTTCTTTAATTCCATTTTTTACAGAATGAGTAATTTCAGGGATATCACGATCTTCTTCAACTTGTTTTACTATCCTTTTAATGCTTGAAACACTTTCTGATACATCATCTCCTATCTTTTTTATTGCCGCAAGGTTGTCCTGTACCTGATCCATTATTACTGGAGTCTTTGAAGAAGCTTTATTTATATTTTCAAGGATCTCACCTAATTTATCAAGATCGCTGAGAATTTTATCCAACAACTCTCTGGATCTGATTATGCCTCCGATAGTGCCTTTCCCTGCTTCTATATCCCGTGCAACTTTCTCAAAATAAGAAAGTGTTCTGTTGAAACTATCAAGTGAGGCAAACAAAGGTCCCTCAGGATCTCTCATTATTTGAGCAACTTCTGCAACATCCTGTATTGCGGGAATAACCATTTTGGCTGTTTTCTCCACCTCAAATTCTGCAAGAATATCATCAACAGATTTCTTTTCCCTGGAAGGAATTTTACCGCCTTCTTTAATCAGAGGAGCATCAGCGCTTCCGGGTATTATGGAGATGTATTCAGAGCCTATAAAAGTAGGGCTGTCAACAATTGCCACGGAATCACTTCTGATCCTGGATGAATAATCTTCCAGAATAACTAATTCAACTTTTACTTTATCTTCAGCAAGTGTGATCTTTTTTACTTTTCCTATATCTGCTTTGTATAGTTTAACAGCAGCATCTTCTCTAAGATTATAACTTTCATCAAATGTCGTATAATAGGTAATATATGTTTTAAACCAGTCCTTGCCCCTGCCTATTATAATCAGCATGGTAAGCAGAAGGATCACAATGCCTATTACAAACGTTCCGACTATTTTCTCTTTTTTATTGTAATCGACTTCCATACGGCTCTCGTTAAATGGTTAAACAGTGTCTGAACGAAAACCCCTGCCACATGATTTGTTGGGTTTCGCTCACTAAAACCATATTTTGGGAATTGTTTGATATTCGTAGGTTGGGTTGAGGTGCGAAACCCAACATAACTGATTACGCTCAACCCAACCTACCAAAAGCCTCTTAAATAATTACTGTAACGGTAAAACCTATAGTACTACTACCGGAAATGGTGGTTTAACTCGATTAATTAATTGATAAAGTTCCATTTTTGAGAAATATTTTCTTATTAGAAAACTCTTCAATGAAATCCTTGTCATAAGATATAAAAACAATAGGAAGTTTGGTCAACACCATATCCTTCAAAACCTTTGTAAAAAGATCAAAGTTGGTGTGTCCTATGAAGTCTTCAGGACGTTCAAGAAGAAGTAAATCAGGAGATTTGACAAGCTCGCGTATTGCAATGGCGATTCTCAAATCTACGCTACGAAGCCTTCCGGGACGCACATTAAGTTTGTCATGAATGTTAAAAATTTTGCATAATTCATCCGCCCTTTTATCTAAAGACAGCGAGAGTGAATTTTCAAAATAGTATCTCGTATAAAGAAGATTTTCTCTGACAGTTATATTACTGATCATTGCTGAATCTGAAGCGATATAGCCTATCTTTTTCTTGCAGGGCAAAAGGTTTCGATAGTCTGAAAAATCCACTTTTTTATCTTTAAAGTAGAAAACGCCGGATACAGGTTTCACAAGCATTGCAAGTGCCTTAAGAAACAAATGGGCTTGATCGGGAGAATCAGCAATTATTGCAAAAGCATCGTCCCTGGAAAGGGCAAAATTCAATTTATTAAAGCTGCAATCACTCTCCGGGAAATCAATAGTATAATCAACAAGATTGATCAAATACATTTTTTTCTCGTAACTATATAGGTGGATAGTCTGAGGGCTAAAGCTCCCTGACAGCCTTCCACCTTCAGTCTATCCCCCTGCGTACTCTACAGGTAAAACAATATCGATATGATAACATTGATAACAAGACAGTAAAAAAAACATTCAACAGCGGCTTTGGAGGTGCTGACCGGTATGTCTGCAATAAGTTTTTTTGCACTGAAACCATGCTTAAGACATGTAACGGTAATTGCGATTCCAAAGAATATAGCTTTTATAATTCCAACGGCAATATCGGTGGCGGTTATAGCTTTACCTATCTGTGTCATAAAGTCGCCCATGGGTATATATGTAAATACCCAGACTATCAAATAACCTCCGATAATAGCTACCAGATCAAAAACTATAAAAAGGCAAAGTATAGCTGAAGTTATCCCGATTAATCTTGGGAGGCAGACTATACGCATCGGGTCAATTCCTGCCATTTCAATAGCATCTATTTCATGGAAAATGTTCATATAGCTAATCTCTATGGCTACAGCGGTTGCTGATCTTAATAGGACCAAAAGTGCTGTAACAACAGGACCAAGCTCTCTAACAATCAGCATTACCATTGTTTTACCAAGATCATACTGGCCTGAAACCTTGGCAAATTGTATGATTAGCATGCTTCCAAAAACAAGCGCTATTGGAATAATAATAGGTAAAGCCTGAACACAGGTAAAATAAACCTGCTCAAGAGTAATTCTTCTGACAAGAGCTCTGCCTGCCTCAGGTTTTTGGAATATGAGAACAAATATTCTGTAGGTAAAGGCGAATAAGTTAGAAATGTGGTTTGTAGTGCTTGTGGCTTTTCTGCCTATATAGCCAGCAATGTAATCCATTTTAACTCATAGAAGTATTCGAAAATATTATAATTTAAATTAGTTGGTCTTTTGTTGACTTACATGGATTCTTACAATATAACAATTCAAAAGGTCAACAAAATTAGACAAATCAGAAATTTACAAAGTCAATTTTATGAAACAAACCTTCTGAACGTGAGCTTCAGGTGTGATACATTCAAAACAGGAAACTGTTTGAGAATTAGAGAGGGGGCGTGAGTTTTTCGAAAGCTATCACAAAAACAGCGCTGGCTTTTGGTGTTATACCTCGGAAGGTTGCAAATTGTATTTTCAAGTTAGCAAACTCCTCTTTGGAATTGAAACATGAAATAAATTAAAACCCTTTACTTTTTTTGATATCGATGTGCTGCATGAGGATCTGGGTGTCGTGTCGGGTAAAAAATTGTTCAATCATGATAACTCTTGGGGGAAGCATCCGACATATTAGCTTTATAAAAATGGAATTCAACAGATATAAACTTGAGTGGGACAAATGTTTCGGACATTTTGAGAGACAACAGCAAGTTCGAAGATTCGGTCCTTACTCAGTACCCAAAAATAATGCACGAATGGTCAAATAGGGTATGGTCTGCGATTGAGGAAGGAAAGGTTTTTGTTGGCATGACAGATGAGCAAGCACGTATGAGTTGACACCATAGTCCACAAAAGAGGCTGCCCCAGAATAAGGCAGCCTCTCATCAAGACTCGGTTTTTCTCTTTAATTTTACTCGGTTTGCTTATTGATTGATATGATAACCATGTCACTAGTGCATTCTACCACTACATGATCGCCCACATTAAAGTTCTTAAGGTCTACATCCGGACCAGCGGTTAAAGTTACTGCGTTGCCGGATTCCTTCTCTACTACTATAACTTTTCCGGTATCAGACATTATATCGCTGATCATCCCTGTCATTTTTTTCACCTCTGTTTCCTGTAACTCCTGGGAAACTGCCCCTACTGTTTCCTGTGACTCCTGGGAAACTGCTATTCCGGCAAAAGAAAGCGTAAACAGGGCAATAACCAACATGGAAACCAACTTCCTTGATGTTAATTTCTTCATCATTGTTTTTTACTCCTTTTATTTATGGTTAGTTTGAAAATCTTCCGGCTTTTCAGTTATCATTGGTTATCATGTGAGACGTCACCACCTCCTTCTTGTTCTCCCTGGGGCTGTCCTTCCACAGGGGCGGGGAGAGTTTCAACGTGAGGTATAGTCTCCTCCACCTGCGGTGTTATCTTTTCCGTCTTCGCTGAAGGAGAACTTTCCTCCTCTTTGCAACCAACAAAACCAAGGCACATTATCACTACAAAAAACATACAGATAAACCTTTTCATCTTTTATCACCTCCGTTCTTTTTGGTATTCATGAAACAACCCTGTCAACTTGGAAAAAGAGAAGGGCTTATCGAGAAGGCTTGCCTTGTATTTGGTCTTTTCCTCTTCAAGGCGTGTTCTAAACCGACGCATGTTCCCACTCATATAGATCGTCTTTATCCCAGGATCATGATTTCGAATGTCCCTTACCATTTCGAGGCCGTTTTTCGCCGGCATCTGGATATCGGTAAGAATGATATCGGGTTTGAAGTGGAGGAAGACCTTATACCCCTCCTCGCCATTTACAGCCGTCTTTACACGATAGGTGCCCATCTTCTCTATTATTTGTTTTATGAGACTGGCTAATGCCTCATCATCATCGACAATCAATACCTTCATCATGTTCTCCTTACCTGACCCACCATTTCCTGTCTTTTTGGCCACGTTTTCACCCAGCCCTGTTCAGGAAGGGAAACATTGCCCCCTCGGCTTGTAGGAATGGTCTTTTTATGCTTTTATTTAAGCAAGGGGCATGCCAAACTTTCGTAGTTGGACTAACCCCTTGATTCTTTAAGAATTGTCATCACAGGAGGATCGTACGGACAGGATCTTTTTGAAGGGTTTTTCCTACGGGGGAAGATGTGCAAAGCTTAATTGATTTATAGTAACTTCTCAATAAGTTCTGGCACCAAACGTCATTCCCGTAAAAACGGGAATCCAGAAAATCCGAAAAAGCACTGGATTCCCGCCTTCGCGAGAATGACGATAAAAATTTTTAAAAAGTTGCCGGAACTTATTGAGAAGTTACGATTTATAGGCTGAACTACTTGTAAATTCTACATTCTTAGAGTGTAGGTTCTATAGTGTAGGTTATTTCATACGTTTTACTTCAGAAATTTACAAACTCATTATGAGGTTAACCTGAGGCAACGGACAATTAAACTTTAGAACGGCTGAAACTCCCTCATAAATGAGTATAAAGAAAGAACTTAGAGCAATCCTTTTATAAAAATCTTGCTCCGACATCTGATTTGATCATCTCAACAGTGTGTGATTACTACAAAGTTTTTTTTAATGATCTTTTAAAGACACAACGAGGCAGTTTTAATGAGCCAAGAAATATAGCTGTATATCTAATTCGCTATATTCGTGGAGAAAATCTTAATAACATTGGTGAGTTGTTTAACTCAGCTTTATGTTGCAGCCTCACGCATTTGCTTTGCAACTAA
>JAJSZW010000083.1 GCA_030262895.1 Deltaproteobacteria bacterium
TACAGATAGTTATAATAGGCTTTTCTGTAACCTCTCTTTTTTGTCTCTTTTTTCATCTCTTCACCACCTTATTTCCCATCTTCAACAACAATTTTTATCAGCAATAACAAATAATTATAAATTTCCTGTAACCACCCCCTTTTTTGGGCTTTTTTTTAATTTCGTACAACCATCTAAATTATATACACATCTTCGTTTTTACTCACTTTTCCCATAACCGTCTCTTTTCGACTGAATTCATATCCCTGAAGCTAACTGTGCCTGCTATCTGATTCATTCCTTTAGCAGGTCCTCGATTTCTCGAATAAGAGCCGGTAAATTGGGTTGGGTGAAACTCATATCGGGCGCAGGAATGCGATGATGCTTGATATCAGGAAGAATGTGTTTGTGGTGAGGATGGGTGCTGGCAAGAGTTGCGTCGTCGATATGTGGTTGAGCGTCATACCAGGCTATTTTGTCCATATAGCGCCACAACTCATACCCGTAATCTTCGATTACAACTGGCCCTTCGTCAAATGACAGACGCTCTTTGAGCGTAATTCGATACCCATGTGCGAAAGCAATCTCTCCTTGTACAATCGCCATGCGTTTACCACGTGGTATAACGATTAAGGTTGACCCTTGAACCAAAGGAAACCGTTGCTTGAGGGTGTAAACAAACTCCTCATAGTTACGAAGCGACAGGAATGGGTTCATGCCGAGCGGTCCTTTCGATGATACCTACCAACGTCTCTGAGTGTTCCCGCAAGGCCTGAATCGCGCAATGGTATTGTTCCTGACGACGAAGCAAGGTTTTATATGCCCCAGCCCAATCGGCCCAGTCCAGTACCCAAATATTATCTCCTGGCTCTTCACCGCTTGTGTACGATTCGTAGAACGTCTCTGAAAGCACGCCATACTTCCGCTCATATGCTTCCAAATCTTCACTGAGAGCGTGAATATCAGCTATGATCTCTTGTAAAGTCATTCACCATACCTCCTTTAATTATTATACCGGATTGGTGTCAATATGCAAGATACCATTTTGGTTTGTTCATTTCTCGCTACCATACGTCTTTGCGGCATACATCCCTGCGCCGCAGGCGCTCAATCCCTTATTCATCAGGTCTCAGTTTCAGATAGCAGCCTTTTTCCAGCCAATAAATACAGATACTTAGAATAGCCTTTTCTGTAACCTCTCTTTTTTGTCTCTTTTTTCATCTCTTCACCGCCTTATTCCCCATCATAATCAACAATTATTATCAGCAATAACAAATAATTACAAATTTCCTGTAACCACCCCCCCTTTTTTGGTCCTTTTTTTAATTTCGTACAACTATCTAAATTATATGGCATTGTTACTTTTGGTTGGAAATTTGGCCTTCATGCTTTTGAGCTGTTTTTCCCAATTTCTACTTTCTAATTTCAAGCCGTGAACGGCTATAATTTACTCGACATAATGTTTCTTGATGAATTCCTTGATATACCAGTCTACAACAGCATCATTAAACAGAGTCATGTCCAGTTGCTTGGTGAATGCGGTCAACTTGGCCATTACGCCCAGTTTTTTCTCAATACTAGTTCTGTCATACTTGGTCACCCTGCCATCCAGGACATCGCCGGTTCTGTCAACATGAAAGTCTATCTTTTCTAAAATCTCCTTTATGAGCCGAGTCCTTCTGGCACGTCTGTCATGGGATGCCCCGCCACCTTTAAACAAGAAACGGATATAATTATCATTGATGCGCTCACCTGCATACGCCTCGAGGGTCTGCAGATGATAACCGAGCCTGATGCTGAAGTTCATGTATTCCCTGGATACTACAGCAAAGCTGGATTCAGATAATGACTTCTCGGAGTTGGGTTGCATAGCGGTACTGGCAATTACACTGAGCAGGCCTTTTACATTTACAGGTGGGGGGCCTGGCCATTCTATGGCCATCATCCCTTTCAGGAGAGCCTTCATGGGGATGCAGGCAATATTATCGACTGTAATCTTCTTGTCTGAACCGTTTTCCACACCACCACCCAGGTCTATCACACGTATATCAAGAGGAAGCTTGACTACCAGTTTCACTGCCCCGCCCTTCCTTCGATGTGCGCCTTTACCGAGCTTGAACATCTCATTCATCGCCATTTCATGGGCAAACCGGGTTATGTCATGAAAGGTTTCACAATATTGTGGACTAAATTTCTCATCCTCAGGATAGATAAGGTTCAGAGGGACTATGCTCCGCAAAACACCTCTTAACACCTCAAAAACAGCGGTATCCTTAAAGGTGTTATCTCTTTTTCCTGCCTCAATCAGTTGCTCTATACGCCCCTCATAAATGTTTCCATTAATCGCATCAACGGTGATTTCCTGGCCGGCTTTCAAGGTCTTCATGGCTATCTCGGTATTAAGAATGGTGGGCACACCATACTCTCTGGCAATTGATGCCATATGGCCTATAGGGCTTCCTACATCTGTAATAACAGCGCCGGCCTTATTCATGGCGGTCACAAACCTCGGAGAGGTGTGTCTGGCTACGAGAACAGCCCCTTCCGGGAAGCTTTTTAATTCTTCATCATTGGTGACAAAATGTACTTTTCCGGCGCCAACACCCTTGCAGGCAATTTGCCCCTTATTGATCAAAATCTTATGGCCCGGTAAAGATCTGGGAACAGGCATGCTCGGTTTTTCCGCTACAATCCTAAGTGGTCTTGCCTGCAAAATCAGAAGGTTATCATTCAAATCAAGCGCCCATTCTATATCCTGTGGCTTCCCATAGTGTTTCTCAAGTACCAGGGCATATCCGGCAAGGGTGGTTACTTGTTCATCGGTCAGACACGGCATTCGTCTTATATAATCCGGCACCCTGACATCTATTGCGCCCCCTTCAAGGCCGCATATGAGCATAAACGGCTGCACTGGTTGGTTTTTTTCCAAAATGGGCATGGGAATATCCCTTGAGACCACATAACTATGCGGTTTTACTATACCATCAACAACATATTTCCCCAGGCCCCAAACCCCATTGATTATGATCCCCCGCTTGCCTTCATCCGTGGGATCACGCGAGTACACAACCCCGCTTGCCTTGGCATCAATCATTTCAACCACCCCAACGGCCATAACCATATCTTCTACATGGAATCCTTTGCTTTTACAATAAAATATGGCCCTTGAGGTAAACAGGCTGGCGATAATCTCAACATATGCTGAGACTACGTCCTCCGGCGCAACGTTAAGAGCGGTCTTGTACTGCCCTGCAAAGGTAAATTGGGTATCCTCATGGATGGCGCTGCTCCTGACGGATACATAGAATCCGCCGGCCCTGTGACCTGCCTTTCTCTTTAGTTCAAAAGCGGCATCTAATATGCTTTTTTCTAAATCAGGGGGGACGCCGGCATTCAGAACCAGGTTTTGCGCAGCCTTGCTTGCGCTGGTGAGATCTACCAGACTATCTGTATCTACCGAAGAAATATCAATCTTATCTCCCAACTTATTATAATCCATAAATTTCTTGAAGGCATGGGAGCTTATACAAAAGCCATCAGGGACTGGGAGATTAACCCTGTTTTTGATTTCCCCTAAATTGGCATTCTTGCCACCTACACTGCGTACCATATCTTTTGTTACATCTTCAAAAGGTATGGTGAAATCCGTTACCGGAATCTCGATATTTTTGATAAGGGCATCTTTGATTCCAGAGTTAATTCTTTCAAATGCATCATAGAGGCCAAGATATTCTCCGTTTGAGAGGCTATTGAGATTCTCTATGAGACTCTGAACCTTTTCTACCAGGATATCACACCTGGAATCAACATAATGCATGTCAAAGATATAATCCCCTGAGAGCTTTTCCTCCATATCCGCCTGTGTCTCCAGGATGGAGTTGTTATCGGCGAGGAGTTGCTGAAAGCAATCGTATCTCTCTTTGAATGACATTCTATCAGGAGGAGATACTTTGGGGATGTCGGCCTTCTTAAACCTGATCTTTTTAAATATGCTTAATAAACTACGCACTTGATCTCCCAACTTCCCTTTGTTATCTGTCTTAGGGCTCGGTCAATAATAACTTGGGCATTTTCAAGACTTAAGAATAAACGCTGCAATCTCATGAAAGATATCATGCATTTTCACTACCCCTGCCAGCTTTTCCGATTCCTTAACCGGCAGCAGATCTATATCGTGTTTAAGCATGAGATGGGCTGCTTTGAGGACAGGATCTTCGACATCTATGATTATGTTAAATGGAGTGATAAAATCCTTTATCGGTTTTTTTAACTGGTCAAGATTATGAGTCGATATAAGCTTTTCCCATTTATCAGAAACTTTCTCCGGAGAAAGTTTTGAGAACCCTGGATGGATATCTCTCAAAATTTCTTTCTGGTCTAAAACACCCATGAGTTTATAAGATTCATCAAAGACCAAAATAGTGTCATGGGCTGTCTCATAAGAAAAATTCAGCAGAACAACAGCCTCTTCTAACGTGGCCCAATACGGCATATGGGGGTAATCTGTAATGGGAACCATTAGTCCTTTTAGATTCTTGATTTTAGCCATCTCTTAATCCTTTTTTTCTTGTCAAGAGCCCCGCTCCGGCCGAAAAGGCAGGTCACAGTCATTTGTACATTGTTTGTACATTGTGCTCAAGGTTTTTTGTTTGAAAATACGAGATATAGACTTTCAGATAATTCATTTCACAAGGCTATAAGGAAAAATCTGAGTAAGTCGTGCTTATGTGTACGTCGTCGAGGACTTTGACTGATAACGCAGTGAAATTATGTATCTGAAAGTCTATAGTCAGATGGTTGCCGCTTTTTGAAAAAGCTGCATCGCAGAAAAGAAATAACGCTGTGGCATGACGTTCAGTATGAATTAAAAATGATGAATAGCCAGGCATCCTTCTATACCTTTGCATAACCGCTGTTTCAGTCATTGCGAGGAGTGAAGCGACGAAGCCCCGCCACGGCGGGGCTTCGTTTCGCTCGCAATGACAATATTGGTGTTTTTCAAAGGTCTCCAAAAGTCCAAACTACTTTCACTTCACTCACTACGGTGTGGGCAGCGAGATCGGCATTCCCAGAATCGGCCAGATCACCATTACGCACAGGGCTACCACGGCCATCAGCAGTATACTGGCTGGAATGCCGTATAGAAAAAATTCGCCCGTGGTAAACTGCTTTGAATCATAGGCTATAGCGTTTGGAGCCGCACCCACCAGCAGGAGGAATGGCATACCCGCTGTTACCAGTGACGCATAGAGTATGACCTCTCCGGCCACGCCCAGGTACGGAGCAATTACCAATGCCACAGGAAGTGAAATGGCGATGGCTGCCACGTTCATGATAAAGTTTGTCATCATCATCACAAAAAAAGCGATACCCAGGATAAATACAAAACCCGGGGAATCCTGAAACATCACCAGCCAATTTACTGCCATCCATTTGGCAGCGCCTGTTTCCCAGAGACAAAAACCGATGCTCATGGCGCCGGCAAACAGCAGTATAATATTCCAGGGGATTTCCTCCAGGTCACTTTGATCAAGAATCTTTGTAAGAAAGAATATTACGGTTGAAAGCAAAACAATCGCGGTTTTATGAAAGATCTTCAATTCCGGGATAAAGGACCGCAAAGCCAGGAAAATGATCACCGCAAGGACAACGATGATGGCTAAAATCTCATCTTTGGTAATCTTTCCCAATTGTGCATTGAGTTCTTTTGCTTTCTCACGGAGTCCGGGAATGGTTTTTTTCTCTGGTTTAAAAAAGATCATAAAAAATCCCCACAAGGCAAAGGTCATTAGCCAGCCCGGAATAAACATGTAATATGTGAGTTGAAAAAAGCTTATATCCTGATTCATGATATCATTAAAAAACCCGATGGCCACAGCCCCGCGTGCTGCGCCCAAAAGAGTTACGATACTGCCTGCACCGGCCACATAGGCCATGCCGATAAAAAGCCCCTTGCCGAACTTGGTCTGTTTATCACCTTCTCCGTACAGGGCATAGATGGCCATAAGTAAAGGGAATATAGTAGCGGCTACCGCTGTGTGGGCCATGATGTGAGTCAGGGCTGATGTTACTACAAAACAGCCGAGATAGATCATGCTGGTCTTTTCTCCTACAATAGCCAGCATCTTATACGCGAGACGTTTGGTCAGGCCCGTTTTGGTAAAGACCATGCCGATGACTATTGAACCAAAGATAAACATAACCGATGGGTCCATGAAATCCTTAAAAGCTACTTTGGCGGATCTGACCTGAAAGAGGGCCTGCAACACCCCAATCATGAGACTGGTCACACCGATCGGCACGACCTCAAATATCCACCAGGTGCTGGCCAGCAGAAACACGGCCAACGCTCCCTTGCCCGCTTTTGACAAAACAAAATGCTTTCCCGCAGGATCAATGGCGTCCGGCCATTGCGAAGAATAATAGACAATTAGAAACAGGGAAATTCCTATTCCCATAAAAATCAAGCGCTTCCAGTCCAATGCAGGCTTCTCGGGAGAAATCAAAATCTCATCAGGCATCTCCGGGAGGCCAGGACCTTTAGCAATCGGTTTTTTCTTTTCAACCATTTTATACCTCCCTTACTCTACCACAATTTTGGTTAGCTCATTAAAAACGTCGCTCATGCGCAGAACGCCTCTTACTATCTCGCCCTCCATCACCGGTATCAGGTTGATGTCAGCCTGAATCATGATAAATGCCGCCTTTGCAATAGAATCATTTACGTCAACCTTGGCTTTGATCGGCATCATGACCTCACTCACCGGCTTTTTTGCCTCCTTTTTGCACCCTTCAGCAAAGGTCCCTTCAAGAAGAGCCGAAAGTCCTGCATAGTCGGCGTCTGTCAAACCCTGGTACAGCGACTTTTCATTCTTTCTAAGAAATTTCGGCTCAATGCCGATGAGAAGTTTCTTGAGTGTCAGGACACCGAGGAGTTGATACTTTTCATCAAATACCAGAACCATGCGATGTATTCCCAGACCTGATTTCTCATCATAAGTACTGCGAATCAGGAAAATAGCTTCCCTCACACTCAGCCAGTACGGAATGTGCGGATACTCGGTTATTTCAACCATTAAATCTCTAACCTTCTTGGCATTCGACATGCCACACCTCCTTTAATAAATTGTTTTGTGTAAATCCAAACAACGCACCAATCTACTTAGCGGGAATCCAGTATTTTTAAGTCGTTATGGATTCCCCCTTTTGCTTTTTTCCTTTGATCTGCTCTGTATTCCTAATGCCAGTTCGGCAATATAGGCTGAAATTTCATGGATGTGAATCATTCCCACTACGTCATCCCTGTTCACCACGGGGAGAAAATCAATGTGGTATTTGTTAAGCAAAAACACTGCCTCCATAAGCATGTTGCTTTCCCGAACACAAGCCACGACCGGAACCATGATCTCTCGAACACGCTTCTTGAGCCCTTCCATACATTCTGATTCAAGCTGCCCCTCCCAGAATACGGGGCCGCTTTTTTGAGCGCCTTTTAAAAAATGGGCCGATAATCCAAAAACAAGCTCAGAGGGTGTAACAAAGCCTTTGATAAATCGCTTTTCGTACTGTTCCTCTCCCACGACAAAAAGGCACGGATGTGTACCCTTTTTCCTTACCTTGTCCATAAGTCTTATAGCCTCATGGACTGTTTCGTCCTCTTTGATGTAAGAATAGTGCTCCAAGGAACGCATAAAGTTTTTAACTATCTTTTCTGAAGGCATAGTCTATCTTCCCCGATATTTTGCCTTTTAGAGAAGCAAGAAACATACCAGTTCTCAGGAGACATTTTGCATTATAACAACTTATTGATATTTATTGTTTTTATTCCTTGCGGCTACCTGGCAAAGAGCGACCCCCTGATATATAATTTGGGCAAGTTGTTGCCGATAGAGGCAAAAGTTTGCCGTTTTGAAAATGAATCTGTTTGACACTCAGAGACTATTCGTGATAATTATTTTTTAGTGAAACTACAATCTCTATATATAAAACACCTTGAAAAATCCATCATGCAGGAGTTTATCCTGGGTTCTGATGTGATGCATTCCATCATGAAGGAGGTTGATCAAGTAGCAAAATACGATGTGAATGTGCTCATTATAGGAGAAAGCGGCACAGGCAAGGAACTCCTTGCCAAGATCATTCACCTGCAAAGCTCCAGATCTGAAAATCCTTTCGTACCGGTCAACTGCGGTGTTCTTTCCGGCCTGATGTTTGAGGACAAGCTTTTCGGGCATGAAAAGGGCTCTTTTACAGGGGCCATCCGTCGGGAAAAGGGCTGCCTTGAGCTGGCTGACAAAGGAACCCTGTTTCTCGATGAGGTCGCTGAAATACCGCTGGAAAACCAGGTGGACTTTTTGCGGGTACTGGAAGATTTCCAATTTATACGGATCGGAGGAAGTGAGCTGATTAAGGTTGACATCCGCCTTATCTCGGCAACCAATAAGGACCTCAAGGCTGAGGTGAGGCAGGGGTCGTTTCGCGATGATCTCTTTTACCGATTTCACCTGGTTCCTATATATATACCTCCTTTGAGAGAGAGAAAATCGGTTATCCCCAAGATGGTGGATCGTTTTCTCGATCAATTGGCAGCCAATTACAAAAAGTCCAAACCCACGGTAAAATTAGAGGTCCTCGATATTTTCTCTCGTTATAATTGGCCTGGCAATGTCAGGGAATTGAAAAATCTTGTGGAAAGAGTGTTCATTCTCAACAATCACGATGTGATAAATATAGAACATCTCCCTTCTGACTTCTTGTGGCATTTCAGAGATCCTCCCAGGATGATGAATCTGGAAGAGGTTAAGCAATCGGCCGAAGCAAAAGCTATCCTGGACGTGCTCTACCGTGTGGGAGGCGACAGGAAACGAGCAGCCGGAATACTGGACATCAGCCCTCGAACTTTGAGACACAAGCTCAACAAATATAACTTAAAGGTGGACCGAAAAGGCAAGCCAGTGACATATAGACTTTCAGATAAATAATTTCACTGCGTTATCAGTCGTTGACGTATAACTAATACGCCTTTCTCCTTCTGGCCTTGTGAAATTAATTATCTGAATGTCTAAAGTCTATAGATCTTATTGGTCACCCCGAAGAAAGGTTTGTCGTAAAAACGATTGGTTTATGTTTGGATTAAAACAGTTTTTCAAAAAACTACTGAAGGATGATACCAAAAAAGTTGAACAGAAGGTCGCAGTTGAAGCCCTTCGGAATGCTTTTACAAACAGGTATTTGAATTTTAAGACCCTTCTAAGCACAAATAACAAGGTGTTGGAACTCATAACCGAGATGGAACAGACATTTTCGGGAAGCCGCACTTTCGGCATGTCCTTTATTCGGGCGAACTGTACAGCGATCTCAGTCAATATATATAAGATCATCAATTGTTTAAATAAAATAGCAAATGATAAATATAAAGAACTTCTATGGGTACTTGAAGATATTCTTCTAAAAATTGACAGGGAGTTACAACAAAAAAAGTTAGAGACCGGGGGCGAATTAGTCATCCCTCTTGAAAGCATCGATAAAACTATGGCCGACCATGTTGGAGCCAAGATGGCAAATCTGGGCGAGGTTAAAAATACTGTTGGTCTTCCTGTTCCTGAGGGTTTTGTCATTACGGCTGCGGCCCATGAGTGCTTCATGGAATATGGTGATCTGCAAGATGAGATTAACCGTCGGATGCAATTTCTTGAACCAACAGATATCGCCAGGCTTCATGAAACCAGTTTTGATATCCAGAATCTTATTGTTACTGCACCCTGCCCATCGGAACTCGAAGATGCCATTCTGAACGCCTACACTGACTTAATGGAAAAAACAGGTCATGGCTTTCATGTTTCCATGCGCAGCAGTGCTCTCGGGGAGGATACCAGGGATGCCTCTTTTGCCGGACAGTATCGGTCCATACTCAACGTGAGCAGAGAAAATCTGATTCTTGCCTACAAGGAGATCCTTGCCGGCAAATATTCCGTTCCGGCCGTTTCCTATCGTTTAAACAAGGGTTTTCGTGATGAAGATATTATTATGTGTGTCGGCTGCATGACTATGGTTGATGCCGGAGCCGGTGGCGTCATGTATTCGGCAGATCCCGGGAATATACGTCATGAGTGTATTATAATTAATGCTGCCTGGGGGCTTGGCAAGTCGGTGGTGGATGGAAGCATGGCTCCGGATCTTTTTGTTCTTTCCAAAGAAGATCCGAAAATCATATTGAAAAAAGAAATTAGCGTCAAACGGCAGCAACTTGTTTCCGGTGCCTTGGAAGGAATACGCCTTGCGAATATAACCGAAGAACAGGCCAACAAGCCGGCAATTACCGTCGAACAAGCTGCTTTGTTAGGCGAATTGGCCCTCCGTCTGGAAAAACATTTTGGTGCTCCCCAGGATATTGAATGGGCTTTTGAACCGGACGGTTCTGTCTCGATTTTACAAAGCCGGCCGCTGATGGTGCTTGGCAAAGAACCGACAGGGATTAAGGATATTCCCGAATCAAAGGTTGACCTTCCGGTGATTCTGACCGGTGGTGTAACAGCCGGCCCGGGGGTAGCCAGCGGCCCGGCCTTTATAGTTGAAACAACTGTAGATATGCTGCAGTTCCCCCCAGGGGCCGTTCTTGTAGCCAGAAATCCACTTCCTAAATGGGCAGCGCTCTTAAATAGCGCTGTAGCCGTCATCACAGACAAGGGGGGTGTCACAGGTCATATGGCGGCCGTGGCTCGTGAATTCAACGTTCCCGCCCTTTTGGGAACTTCAACCGCCACGGGGCATATCCGTAATGGAGACCTCGTTACAGTCGATGCGACCGGATGCGCAGTCTACGCCGGCAGAGCGGAAGCCCTCCTTGAAAAGGAGGCTGAAAAGACAAGCTTGATGAAGGGAAGTCCTGTTCACAACACCCTGGGAAATGTCTTAAAATATATTGCGCCACTCAATCTTACCGATCCGGATGCATCAGATTTTACACCTGAAGGATGCCGGACTATACACGACATTATCCGCTTTGCTCACGAGATGTCCTTGAGCGAGCTTTTTGGGTTCAAAAAGGAGGCATCTTTCCAGGGGCATTTAGCCAGGAGGTTGGTTATTGATGTTCCTATGCAGTGGTGGGTTGTTGATCTGGGTGGTGGTTGTAAAGAAGGGATGAAAGGGGATACGATCGGGCTTGAAGATATAACCTCCGGCCCCATGCTGACATTGTGGGAGGGAATAACGGCTATACCCTGGAAAGGCCCGCCGCCGATAGATACAAAAGGATTTTTTTCCGTCATGTATGGAGCGACAATGGACAGGAGTCTTGTTCCCGGCATGCGTTCACGTTATGCTGACCGTAATTACTTTATGATATCCGGAAATTTTTGCCATCTCAGTTCGCGATTCGGTTTTCATTTTTCGACTGTGGAGGCTTTTTTCGGTGAGAAGGTGGCGGAAAATTACATATGTTTTAATTTTAACGGCGGCGGCGCCGATAACGTCCGCAGGCAGCGAAGAGCCAAGCTTATTAAGCTGATTCTGGAAAAATTCGATTTTTGGGTTCAGATCAAAAGCGACAAAGTTTTTGCACGGCTGGAGCGACAGGAAGTACCTTTTTTGGAAGAAAGATTGAAGGTTCTCGGTCATCTTGTAATGCACACCAGGCAGTTGGATATGGTCCTGTCTAACAGTGAAAGGGTGAACAAGTACCTGGAAAAAATACTAAAAGAACTTTCTTCATTTGTGGATGTTTCCCGATAATGAGTAGTTGAGTGGTCGAGTTAACTACTCGAACAATGCAATAGAACGTTGTGATACGTTATTAACTATTAAGCGGTTATTCCAATACCGCTGAATTGTGTTTGTTTTGCGAGGATTACACATGACTAAGGAAAAAGACTTACACGGATATTATACCGGCTTGCGGACAAAGTTCACTGTTATCATTTTTTTCATAGCTTTTATTCCGTTAATGCTTTTAGGCGGAACTACTTACTATTATTATAGCATCACGGTCAAAGAAAAGATCAAAAACGAATTAAAGCTTATAACGAAAAACAGAAAAGACACCATTGATCTTTTTCTAAATGACAGGGCTAACTGCTTAAGTGTTCTGGCTTATACGCACAGCTTTGACTTTCTGGGAAAAAAAGAAAACCTGCTCAATTCTTTTCATTTGTCAAAAAGGGTTTGCAGTGCCTTTCAGGATATGGGCATAATTAATAATGATGGTGAACAGGTTGCTTATGTCGGGCCTTATCACTTAACGGGTAAACAATACGGTACGGCAGAGTGGTTTCAGGAAGTCATGGAAAAAGATGTCTATATCAGTGATGTCTTTCTTGGTTTTAGAAAGGTTCCCCATTTCATCATTGCCGTAAAAAGGATAGAAAATGGAAAGCCGTGGATATTACGGGTGACTATAGACATAAACAGGATAAATCATTTTATGAGTACAGCCCTTTTGGGTAAAGGTGGCAGTGACGCATATATCCTGAGCCGGGAAGGTATCTATCAGATAAGCGGCGCCGACGACGACCGGATACTGATTAAATCCGATTTCAAAATGCCTCCCGTCTTTCGAGGCATAAAAGAAAAAGAAAAGCACTATGGAGGAAAAACCGTCCTTTGTGCCAAGGCCTGGTTAAAGAACAACGAATGGCTGATGGTAATCGAACAGGATTTAAAACATGAGCTGGGCCCCATGGTTCATGTTAAAAATACCGTTTTTCTCATCTTTATCGTCAGCTCCCTCATTATCGTTATCAGCACCATGCTTATTACCAAGCGGGTATTTGCAAGTTTGGAAAAAATAGCCCTGGAAAAATTGCAGCTTAGGGAGCAGCTTGTTCGCTCTGACAGATTAGCGGCAATCGGTAAATTAGCGAGCGGCATCGCTCACGAGATCAACAATCCCATGGCCGTTATTGCTGAAAAGGCCGGCTGGATGGGAGACTTGCTGACCGAAGAGGATGTAAAAAATAGCCCTAATTACAAAGAGCTGATCAAGGCTACCCAGGATATCAAAAAACATGTTCAGCGTGGGAAGAAAGTCATCAGTCGTCTTATGGGATTTGCCCGCAAGGAAGATATAGTGCATAAAAATGTAGATATAAACTCTGTCCTGGATGAAACACATGATTTCTTGCACAAAAAGGCAATGTTTAAGAATATAGCCTTAATGAAAGAATTACAGCCTGACCTGCCAAGTATAATCACTGACGGAGCTCAATTAGAACAGGTCTTCATCAACATAGTGAACAATGCTATAGATGCAATTAATAAAGATGGCGTGATACGTCTCATTACAAAGGCGCAGGACGGGGGCGTCCTGGTCTCTATCGCTGATACGGGGCCAGGCATGCCGAAGGAAACTCAAAAAAAGATATTTGATCCGTTTTTTACGACTAAGCCGGTCGGTAAAGGTACCGGCCTGGGACTTTCCACCAGTTATAGTATAGTTGAAAAATTGGGCGGCCAGCTTACGGTCGAGAGCGAAGTCGACAAGGGAACAATATTTCATATTACGTTGCCCCCATCTTGTCTTCAGGAGACGGAAGTCTAAATTCAGAGGAATTAGTCGAGTAGTCGAGTGGGGAAATGGTATCAATGATAATAGTAAAAACGTGAAGTGATTAACCTTGAACGGTGAACCTCTGAACCTTGAACCGTAACAATAATATAAAGGAGATAGAAAATGGAGGAAATTCGGATGCTGTTGGTCGATGACGAGGACGACTTTAGAACAACTCTTGCTAACAGGCTGAAATTAAGGAAAATAGATATCACGGATGTAGCAAGCGGCAAGGAGGCTATAGATCTGGCCAGACAAAAGTCTTTTGATGTAGCTGTTATAGACGTTAAGATGCCGGGAATCGACGGTATTGAAACCTTGAAGCAGATCAAGCAGCTCCAGCCGGCCGTAGAGATTGTTATGCTTACCGGACATGCCTCGATCGAGTCTGGTATGGAAGCCATGAAATTAGGCGCTTATGATTATGTAATGAAACCTTGTGATATCGACGAACTGCTTATCAAAACAGGAGAGGCTTACCAGCACAAGCTGCTCAAGGAAAAAGAAAAATAAAGGAATTGCAGGGAATACTGTCAGACTTGAAAATCTATATGTTAGGGGGGACGATTGCTTGCAAAAGTTTTAAGCAGCGCTGTTATTGGGATAGATGCATACCTGATTGAAGTTGAGGTTGATATAATGCAGGGTCTCCCTACTTTTACTACTGTGGGACTTCCTGAAGCTTCTGTAAAAGAAAGCAAAGAAAGAGTCAAGTCCGCTATTAACAATTCAGGCTTTATTTTTCCAGATGACAGGATAACTGTTAATTTAGCTCCGGCAAATATTAAAAAGGAGGGTACAGGTTTTGATTTGCCTATAGCATTAGGAATATTAGCCGCAACAAACATTATTTCACAAGAAGTCATTTCCAAATACCTTGTTTTAGGTGAACTCTCTTTGGATGGTCGTATTAAGCCTGTAAAAGGCTCACTTCCCATGGCTATAGCGGCAAAAGCAGCAAAGTATGAAGGAATAATTGTTCCTTACGATAATGGCAGGGAAGCATCTGTAGTAAAAGGAATTTCAGTTTATCCTGTAAAAACCCTGTCTCAGGTAGTAAATTTTTTCCGCGGATTCTCTCAAATTACAGCCGAAGTAACAGATGTTTCTGCTATATTTGACAGAAATAACAAATTCGATGTGGATTTTTCCGAGGTAAAGGGCCAGGAACATGTAAAAAGGGCATTGGAAGTTGCAGCAGCAGGCGGCCACAATCTTATCATGATCGGGCCTCCAGGAGCAGGCAAGACTATGCTGGCAAAGCGCCTTGCCAGCATACTACCTCCAATAACGTTTGACGAATCCATTGAAACCACAAAAATATTTTCTGTAGTTGGAATGCTTGCAAAAGGCCAGGCGCTTATTACAAAAAGGTCTTTCAGGTCCCCTCATCATACAATATCAGATGCAGGTTTAATAGGCGGCGGTCAAATTCCGAAACCAGGAGAAGTCAGCCTGGCGCACAATGGCGTACTTTTTCTGGATGAACTCTCTGAATTTAAAAAGCATGTATTAGAAGTTTTAAGACAGCCTTTAGAAGATCAAACAGTAACTATTTCCCGCGCTTCTTCAACAATTACCTATCCTTCAAGTTTTATGCTGGTTGCTGCAATGAACCCATGCGCTTGCGGTTATTTTTCCGATCCAAAGCACGAGTGCAGGTGTTCGTATCAGCAGATCCACAGGTATAGATCAAAGATATCAGGCCCTCTTATGGACAGGATAGATATTCACGTGGAAGTTCCTGCCGTACCATACAGGGATCTTATGGGAAAATTCGATTCAGAGTCGTCTGAGAATATCAGAAACCGTGTTTCAGCGGCACGCAAACTTCAGTCTCAAAGATTTGCAAGATCAAAAATATACTGCAACGCTCAGATGAACTCTCGCCAGATAAAAAAATATTGTAAAATTGATGAGGCATCTTGCAGCCTTCTGGAATCAGCCATAGATAAACTTGGCCTTTCCGCCCGAGCATACAATCGCATACTTAAAATTGCCAGGACTATTGCAGATCTTGAAGCTGAAAATGATATAAAGATTGACCACATTTCCGAGGCAGTTCAATACAGGAGTCTGGACAGAAGTAAACACCTGACGTAACTGTTCACATTCACTATTGCTTTAAGTTTTCGCATACTTTATTGTCCCTTATATTTATTTAGACCTAAATTAAGCGATTTTTTACTCGACCTGCACCAATCTCTTGCGCATCAAGGACTTGCGAAAAGTCTCGACATATCCATTCGTATGCCTACGATTTTCGCAAACCTTGCTGCATCAAGATCTTGGCACATTTCTTCGCAAAAAATAACTCAACTTAGGTTAGAGATTGTTTGATATTATTCAGAAGTTATGACATTAATAAAACATTACAGGCTGGAGATGAATAAATCTGATTTGGATTTAGGAGTTTCTTTATAATGATATTATATTTTTAAAGATGTTTTAAGAGGTAGGTTATTCATGAAAGAGGGAACGGTTAAATGGTATAGTGAGAAAAAAGGCTATGGTTTTATTGAAACCGAAAACGATGGGGAAATTTTTATGCACAGCAAGAGCATCAAAGACCATGGCTT
>JAJSZW010000084.1:0-2063 GCA_030262895.1 Deltaproteobacteria bacterium
GAGAGGGCAGAAGATAAACAATATGCTTAAGGCATTAGAAAATGTCAGAGCTGACACACAAGTGTTTGTATTTGTAGATTCAGATATAAGACCCAATAATAATTTTCTACGAAATCTGGTCAAGCCCCTTCAAAACGACAATGTTGGAGTGACCACAGGCATCAGATGGTACTTGCCGGAACACAGCAATCTGGGTTCCATGCTCCGGTCTTTGTGGGCGGCAGGCGCATATCCCCTGCTCATTGATCAAAGACATAATTTTGCATGGGGCGGCGCTAATGCGATAAAGAGGACAACCTTTGAAAGTGCGAAGATTGGAAAATTACTGGATCGTTCCATATCCGACACCTTTGCAATTACTAATGGAATAAAGGGCATCGGCCTGCAGGTCCACTTTGTTCCTCAATGTGTAGTTGTATCTCATGAAGACTCAACATTGTCAGATACACTTGAATGGACAAACCGTCAGACCATTATCAGCAGGGTCTACAGCCCTGCTTTTTGGCGTACCGTTTTTCTCGTATACAGCTTCAGTAACATAATGCTGTTATCAGGTGTTGCTATTCTCATATTGTCTATAATAGGCAAGACGACTTTTATTCTACCAGGATTATTGATGTTGTCTATAATTCCTCTTGAAATGATAAATGCCGCTATCTTACTGCCTGTGGTGCAACAGATGATTCCAGAGCATAGTAAACGGATTGAAAAATTGAAATGGAGCTATTTATATGCCACCCCTTTGGCTTCGATACTAATAATGATAAACTCAATAGTATCACTAACTACAAATGAGATTACCTGGCGGGGAGTGAAATATAAGTTGATCTCGCCAACAGAAACAAAAATTATCTGAATCATACCATCAGCGTATATCACGCTCCCGACACGTAAGATGAAAAAAATTGTTCTTGTAAGCGTCCTGACCTTTTGTCTTCTTTTTGTCTCCCTTTTCGCATGGTCTTCTTACCGGATCAGCTCCAGAGAAGTATATACAGGGCAGCAGTTAGCAACAGAAGGCCGCTTTGTAAAAGTTGGGGACGTGAATACTCACTATATCCGAAAAGGAAAAGGAAAATCCCTCGTACTCATTCACGGCATATTCTCATCAGCATTTGTGTGGCACAAAAACATAGACGAGCTTTCACGCCATTTTGATGTAATTGCTGTTGATTTAAAAGGTTATGGTTACTCTGATAAGCCTGCGGACGGAAGATACAGCAGGGAAGATATCAGACAGTTCATGATCGACTTTATGGATACCATCAACGTCGAAAAAGCTATTGTGGGTGGACATTCATGGGGAGGCGGCATTGCTATGGACCTGGCTTCAACCTGTCCGCAGCGGGTGGAGAAGCTGGTTTTGATTGACAGCACCGGCTACCCATTGAAACATAACTTTTTATCATGGCTGCTGAAGCTTCCTGGTATGGGAAAGTTTCTGCTGGCTCTCTGTGATAAAGACACACTGGAATGGATTTTGAAAAAAGGTGTATTTTTTGAGCCTTCTCTGGTAATAGAGAAAGAAATCGAAGGGTGGGTTAGACCATACTATGTGAAAGGCTCGGTGCAGGCAGCGATTGAACTTCGTAGTTTCGATTTTGTTATCGGGAAGAACATCAAGGACATATCATGTCCTGTACTCATAATCTGGGGACAGGATGACAAGTGTCTGCCGGTCAAGTTTGCGGAACGGTTCAAGCAGGATATCAAAGACTCAGCGCTCAAAATCATACCAAATTGCGGCCACAATCCCCAGGAGGAAAAGCCGAAGGAAGTGAATGAATTGATTAGACACTTTGCAGAAGGTAATTCATTTTAGAAATCATACTTTAAATTGAAATGTTAAGAAGGTTGGCCCTACGTTTCCTTATGTTATGAATATTTAGATGTATAGAAAGGAGGAAAAAGAGAGATGAAGAGATTTGGAGGAGTAAATATTATGCACAAAACAGCTCGCGGGTTGATGGCGTTGGCAACAACCCTGGCTCTTCTGTATGGTGCTCCTTTCAGTTCGCCTTCCAACTCCAACGGAAGCTCGACGTGTGCCCCAGCGTGGAGAC
>JAJSZW010000084.1:2073-15839 GCA_030262895.1 Deltaproteobacteria bacterium
ACCCTGGCTCTTCTGTTCGGTTTCTGGGTTCAGGGTCTCCACGCTGGGGCACACGTCGAGCTTCCGTTGGAGTTGGAAGGCGAACTGAAAGGAGCACCATACAGAATCATGGTACCCGAAAATTGGAACGGAACATTGCTCGTTTATGCCAGGGGCACCGGCCAGTCTTTTACCATTGATGGCAAGGTCGGGCTCTCACCGTTGGTTAATGTGGCAGGGGTCGACCCAGAGGTTTCAAATCACTCCGCGCAAGTACTGGAGGGAGACCTCCTGGAGCAGGGTTACGCGCTCGCCGCGTCCGCTTACAGTAATCCAGGCCTCTGGGTCGTACAGGATGGCATCTCGGACACCTTGGCCCTGACCATTTTTTTTCGGCATAGAGTAGGAAAACCTGACCGGACCATTATTTGGAGCCGCTCACAGGGCACCCTGGTAGCTTTAAAGAGCATCAAGAAATTCCAGGGAATCTATGACGGTGTCATTGCCGGCTGCGCTGTGGGCGCTGGAGCGCCCAGGACTTGGGATTCTGCGGTCGATTTTGCCTTAGCTTATGACGTGGCTTTCAAAGATGTTGGTGGGTGGCTTGATTCCTGGGGTAGCGTCGGAGATGTACACGACGACATAGTGTTTGAGACCGACGTGGCTTCTGTTCTGCTGTGGAACTTATCGGACCCGGTGCATCCAGAAAACTTCGGCCGTTTCGAGTTCATTCGACTCGTCAACAAGTTGCCGCGTCCTGGTTTTTACCCATTTGACCCTGAAGCTGGCTTTGAGTACTTTAATTGGCTGTTTGCCGATATGTTTTTCGTAACGGAGGTACGTGCAGAGCTGGAGCGCAAGGCAAGGGGGCCTGTGGGACAGAATCTCAATCACAGCTACTCACTGACCGACGGCGACAAAGCGTATCTGGATAACCTGGGGGTAGACGCTGAGAGTCTTTTAGACGAGATGAATGCGCGCACAAATATCGAGGCCAGCAAATGTGCTCGCATTTACCTGCGGCGCTTCGCAGACTTTTCAGGCAAGATATCTAGTCCGGTTTTGACGATGCATACCACAGGGGATGGTCTGGTAATCCCCTCCCACGAAAGCGCATATCGTAAGACCGTGGAGGAGGCAGGCAGGTCCGACAAATTGGTACAGGTATTCGTGGATGCCGTGGGGCACTGTACCTTTACGCCTGCTCAGTGGCTTGCGGCGGTGGCTGCCATAGAATACTGGCTTGATACGGGGGAAGCGCCGAATGATGCTTTCTTTTCCGAAGACATTGGCTTTAACAACGGATTCACGCCTCAGCCTTGGCCTCAACCAGAGCTTCAGTAAACTTGAATCTACGCACCTCCGGGGGAGCAATTGGGGTCCCCGGGGGGAATCAGCATATTCTCTTTATTCGTGGTCATTCGTGGCTAAATATTTATAAATCAAAAATCATACCTTAATTCGATGTACGACCTATCCTTGGTATCAAACTGGCCGAACTCCCCGTCCGGTTCTCCTTCAAAAACATCAATACCGAAGACCGCCGTCCAGTTATCCTCAAATTTGTAGCTTATCTTAGGCCTAAACATTAAATCTTTTTCTTTTAGGCTTGAAACAATAAAAAATTCCGGTTCCAGCGTGTTGTCGAAAAAACCTGTTTTAAGCCAGATGGAAAAGGATGTCTTTATTCTATCAGCTACCATAGTATCATCGCAATTGAATATAATTCGCTGCATAAACTGGACATTTATGTCTATTTTTTCAAAAAATGTGTAATCAGCTCCTATCAGATAGTCCAGAAAGTCTCGTTTTATCACGCCGTCCGTATCGGTCAGGTCATTGACCTGAAAATATTTCCCCTTATTATAAACAAATTCTCCCTTGAAGATCACGTCCCCTGCTTCCTTTGCAAAAGTCAATGCAAAGATATTAAGCCTTTTGTATTCCGGTTTGACCGTGAAGGTTGTCTGAAATGTTGAAGGATCTATGCCTATAGTTCTGAACGGAGTGGGGAAATAATCATATCCATAAAAATAAAAAACACTCAGGTCCCATCCTGCCATAAGGCGTGAAAGCCGAATCCCGCATTCGCTGTTTTTCAGGTCATTGGATGGTTCTTTTTCACTTTCATAATGAATCAAGGCACCGCCAGGAGCGGATGGAGTGTAAAACTCAAATTCAGAACCTGAAACGCCTGTTTTGTTAAATTCAAGAATGGGTATCCAGACTAATTCAATATGATTATCCCCTATATAGTATTCTATATCAGCCGCCCACACAGGGATCCTGGTCTGATCTAAGTCAGGAAGAATGAATTCTCTCAAGTCCTTGGGATTTACGACATCGGCAAAAAAAAGACCTACAGCTTCTCCCCAGACTATCTGTTGTTTCCCGACTCTTAAGTCCAAATTTCCAATTGAGCAGTCAAGGTACGTATCTCGAAGTTCAATATCATCTTCCTGATCTCGCCCTACCTTTTCAGTATAGGTATTTGTAATATCAAAAACAGCATCGTAGTATGCGTGGCCGCTTATTTTATAACCTATCTCAGGGACAAGCTTTCCCTTTTTTTTATTTAGTCTCAGTTTATATGCCCGCCAGCCGGCTTTATAGCGTATTGCAGGGTAAAGTTCGTCCTCTTTGCTGACGAACAGAATGTTCTTGATTTTGGAAAACTCATACGGGGAGTGAATTCGACATGCTGTCTCATTTTTTACAAAACCATGAATACTTGACGGCAAATTATTATACATCAACATGTAAGCATAAACATCAGCAGACAACGCAATGAATAATATACAAAAGACAATTGATAGTACTAAATTTACTCTAATTGACAGCATTAGGCGGGGCTTTATGTTAGTATTTAAGTTTTTTAAGATAACTTTTAGTAAAATATTTGTTCGGCAAATCAGTCAATGTCATGTTCTTATATTCGATTATGGATTTTTTACCTTGAACGAGAGGATCGTCAAGAACTAAACGAGTTGGTCGCAGCCTGTCCAGTACCAGACGATAGTCTTCGTATGAACATGTTTTCAAGATCCGTCCGGATACTGCATAAAATTCTGCTTTGAATGGATGAAAATTATCTTTTTGCACCCACAAAATAACTCTATGGTAGGTAACTCTCTCATCTTTGGCAAGAAGCTCCAAGATATAATATTCTTTTTCATCGATATTCTCGATTCTAAGGATTTTGGGATTATAATCTCCATAAAAGTTTGCCCTTGCGATATCGCCGTTTGAAACATCTCCAAAGAGTCTCTGCTGAAGTGATATTCGCAGGGGTTTTGATATGGTCTGGAGAAATACCCATAAGTTGTAATCGATCATAAGCGTGGATGTTCCCCTGTCCACCTTTGGATAGAGCGTTTTGATCAGGGTCTTATTTCGTCCTTTTATTAGCACCTCATACTTAGCTGTTCTTGAATCTCTGCCGGGTTTGATGCTGGTAACATTAACCAACACCTTATAATCTAATTGAGGGCTTCTTACTTCATCGGTTTTCTGAAGTATCACCTCGGCAGAATAATCTGCCATACAGATAACTGGGAACCATAACAGAATGCATATAAAAAATGTAATTTTTATTCTGTAACACTGCTGCATGGAAATGCCTCCCTCTTAAAAGTGCCTTAGCGCATCAGCAATTATCAACCTGGATGCCTTGAAGGCAGGATAAAATGAAGAAACCAACGATGAAATCAGGGCTATTGAAAAAGAAGCAATAAGGAGTTGGGGCACGATCTTTATGTGCGCTGTCCATCCGACAGTAGCTCCCGGAGGCGGTGGCATTGGAATTCCAACAAGGGAAATTAAGTATGCAAGGACGGTCCCGGCTGCAATACCTATTAAGCCGCCAAGAATGCCGAGAACAAGTCCTTCCAACAAAAATAGTTTTAGAACTTCCCGTCGCCTGGAGCCTAAAGCCATGATCGTGCCGATTTCTCTCGTTCTTTCCCATATTGACATATTTATTGTATTGAAAATACTCAAAATCACAATAATAGCGATAATGAACTTTAAGACCAGAAACTGCCTTCCATACAACTCTACAGTTTTATTATAAAAATCAGCCAGTTCATACCAAGGCTTAAGCTCCAAATCCTTGTCTTTAACCAAATATAGAAGCTGCTTTTTTACTTGATCGGTATTTTCGGTTTTATCGACCAGTACTACTAACGTCTGTACTTTGTCGGTACGCAGAAGGGTTTGAGCTGCTGCTATCGGCATTCGCACCGCCCGGTCATCGAACTCTTTTGAAATAGTAAAAAATGTACCTTTTACCTTCATATCCATAGCATTTAGGGCGCCGCCTACAGTATTGCAAACCAGGATTATAAAATCGCCAACCTTTGATCCCATAGCCTTGGCAAGTCCTCTGCCTAAAATTACATTATACATATCATTCTGTGAAAGGTTTTCCCCAGCCTCAATCGCTAAACCAGATGTTGCTCCTTTAACTGTTTCAATAACACTGATTGCCTGCTCTCCTTCAGGGTTAATGCCTTGACAGAATATAGAAACTGTGTTTTCCCCTGTACTCATAAGTCCTGAAAATGTTATCCTTGGTGTAATAAGTTCTACGTGTTCAATGGAGCTAATAAGTTTTTCAATTTCATCAGGGTTTTCGATCATATAATCAAAAGGCTTAGCACTTCCTTTTTCTATATAGCCCTTCTTATAAATCTGAATATGGCCAAGGTTGCTGTGAATAACTGACTCTCGCATTTGCAAAAAAGTGTCTTCAAAAAAACCTCCAGCAATAATAAGTGAAATGCATCCAAAGGCAATCGCTGCCAGTGTGATGAGCGATCTGACTTTGTTTCTGAAAACATTTCTAACAGCAAGCTTTAAATCTAAGGGAATTTCCATAGATTGACCTTTTATGAAATAACCTTTCCATCCATCAACTGCACAATTCTACTCGCCATTGACATTACCTTGGGATCATGAGTGGAAAAGATAAAGACAGTTCCCTGGTCTTCATTTATCTTCTTCATTACCTCTAAAACCGCAGTACCGGTTTTGTGGTCCAGATTAGCAGTAGGCTCATCAGCCAATATTATCTTCGGCTCAGAAATGAGAGCCCGCGCAATCGCCACTCTCTGCCGCTGCCCTCCGCTTAATTCGTCCGGCTTGTGCGTGGCGAAACTTTCCAGACCCACATTTTTCAGCGCATCCATCACCTTTTCTTTACGCATATGGTGCTTGATTTTTTTTCTCAAAAGAGGATATTCTATGTTCTCAAATGCCGAAAGAACTGGGATTAAATTAAACATTTGAAATATAAAGCCTATTTTTGTAGCCCTGAGATCTGCCAACTCATCGGAAGAAAGAGCGCTGACATCAATGCCATCTATCTTTATACTTCCTGATGTAGGCAAGTCTATACAGCCGATGAGATTAAGAAGAGTGCTCTTTCCGCTGCCTGATGGCCCTGCTATTGCCAAAAATTCTCTCTCACTTACAGCAAGATCCACACCTTTTAAGGCATAGATCAAAGTTTTACCCAGGTGAAAATCTTTGGTTAATGCCTTTGCTTCAACTATGTCCATTGATTACGTGTCGCCTGAAGTTTCAAAAAGAATATCAAAATATATAATTTATTCAACAATTAACCTACTTGAAAAAATGTTTCAAGTCCTTTCTATATGTCTTATACTTAATTTCTTTTCCATACCCAAATCTGAACAGCATTACCTGACCTTCCTTGGGAATGTTCACTTCTCGAAATAGGGATTGGTATTCTTCCCAAACATCCCGCAATAACTTGCGGTGTTTTTTTGCAAAGCTTTTTTTTCCTTCAAGTTGCCATCTTTGCCAGAACAGAGTAATGGCTGTCATGGGCTGCATTGCGAGGCCATGCTGGGTAATAGCAAGCCATATACGCTCTACTGCCTGACCTCCTTTTAAAAAATCTTCAGGATTCATGCCATCGACAGTAATAAGCGCTACGCCTGAGGAATTTATTATGCCTTGAAAAGAATGTAAGGCAACCATTTTTCCAACTCCTATCTTGTTAATAAGATTCATAATAAACCAGGGGCGGGTTGCTTTTAGAAAAATTTCTCCTGCAAATCCTGCTTCCAGATTTTTTAGAGGCAGACCATCGCATTTTTCTATTGCTTCTTTATGACTGTATCGTATCATTTTGCCAAGATACTCATGAAGTGATCTGTTTTCGGTTCTAATTTGATCTGTCTTGTAGATTATTTTTGCCAATTTTTTGAGTTCATCTTTTTCAACAACAAAGTGTAACTTAATGCCGGGTATGTCGGATATGGATTTTTTAAGATCATTTAATACTATGGATGATATGGGCTTTTTTTCATAAAAAGTGCGGTTGGTATTACGTTTCCAGATTGAAGCAAATAATGGATTTATGGAGGTTTCATTATAAATAAGTTCTATTGATGCCATTAGGTCATCTTCTATTCCAGAAGGCAGGTAGTTGATATTTGTGTTAAGATCGAAGGCGCTTGCTGCAATTCTCATGTTTTCCAGAACTGCGCCGCATGATATGATTGAGGCTATCTGGTTTATATTAAAAAATGAAGGATCTGCATCTCTGTTTAAGTAAAGAAAAATGTTGTTATCCTTAAAAGAGAATTCCCAAGGCTGTGCATTATCACCTGATGGGGCCTGAATGCCGGCGCGAATAATGTAACGTATAACTTTTTTTGGAATACTTTCTTTTGTTATCTTTACAGCAGGAAATTCAGGAATTGAAGGTTTATATTTCCACTTATTTCTTGCAAGCAATTTTTTGACAACTCTCAATTTTATTTTCTGAATCGGGTTGCGGTTACCCATATATAGTTTTCCCTTGCGGTATTTTTGCAGAAAAGGATCAAACTGGAAAAAATAAGGAGCTGGCTTTATACGCCCCTTATTAAGTATTATTCTGACAGCTTCAGTTGCAGCCATGCCGCTGCATATCTGACAGGCAATGTTTAAAGATGGCCCTGCTTTTGATTCAAGGTCCACCCTGGAAAGATCCATGTATTTGATATGTGTGGCTCTTGGAGCAAGACCCAGAGCAAAAGATAGATATTGATCCTGTGATGCCATTCCATCAACAATGTTAAAATATTCATCAAAGCTCATACCCTCATGAGGAGAAAATATGAGCATTGCGGAGCTGAAACCCAAAGGGCCGGCTGTAATGACATAAACCCCCTTTTCCCGCGCCCGATTAAATAGAAGCCGCCTTATATCAAAGGCAAAAAAATCAAGACCGTCAATGACCACCTGAACGCCATCAAGGAAATCGTCTATATTGGAGGCATTAATTTCTTCAGGAAACTCTTTAATTTCAAGGTATGGGTTAATACTGAGAGCCTGTTCCTTCATTACTTCCATTTTTGGTCTTCCAAAATCCGGAACTCGGGCGCCGAACTGCCGGTTAATGTTAACAGGATCATAAGTATCAAAATCAGCAATGTGAAAATTGCCCACACCGGTTCTTGTCATAGTAATCAGGTGAACACCGCCTACACCTCCCATGCCGGGTATTGCTACTTTAGCATTGGCAAGCTTATCCTGCTCTGCTTGAGTAAGCAGGCCGATATTGCGCGAGAAAGCTTCAGCCATGTATTCTTCCCTGGTGTTCAGTCCAAATTCTTTTATTTTATTAATAAGAGAGGTTTTATCCATTTTAAACTCCAATCATCAGGGATCAGGGGGTCGGGGGTCAGATTTTTTCCACCACAAAGATCACAGAAAGCACGAAGAAATGTAACTACTCAGGTTGTTAGGTTCACGGTTGGCCGCTTTGCGGTTTTCATAATTATTCCCACGATTAAAAGGATAGTTTGTTACTATTGTTATTATATCATCTTCAACGGAGAAAACAATTTTCAAAGGATACTTAAATCCTGCTGCTTCTTTTATATCCTAATTGAGCGAAATAGGAGGATTGCCCGTGAATAAGGGGAGTTAGGGAAGGTAATAGGGAATGTTACTTTGTCACTTAATTTCTCTGTGTCCTTTACTCTCCCGCCTCTTTTAAGGCTCTTTCCGTCACCTTTTTACTCAATCGAAACCCTTGCTTGCTTAATTCCTCAATGAAAGGCTTAATAGCTGGTATCAGCGCTTTATTTTTAGCTGCCAAAAGCAAGCCCAATACTCCGACAACCTCAAATCCGGCTCTCCTTGCCGCCTTCCTTGCTTTCTTCTCGTCAATGAGAATAAGGTCCGCCTTTTTCTCCTTTGATAAAATTATAGCCTCGGCTTCTCCCTTCCCCAAATACCCCAAAAATAACTCTACCACCTTACTGTCGGTAACTTTCTCAACTTTGAGATATTTTGCGGTCTTAATTTTTGAGGAATAACCACCTCACCATAAAGCTCTCAGAAAATTGAGCTGCTCAATCCTTGATGGTCCTATTAAAGTGGAAGCATCTGCTACAACTGTTTTTGTTCTAACATAGAAAACCTGGCCCTCAGGGCCAGGTCACAGTCCTTACCCCCTCTGGATGCAAAGGCAATTTTATCCCCTTCCAGGGGTTAAGTCAAAGCCGGCCCCCTCTGGGGTCGGATTTTTACTTCTACAACGGTAAAAATCGTATGTGAATTGCGGGTTCGAGTTTTTGGTCCACTTGCACGTAACCGTTTACAGGGGGCTCGAAATGCGGGCGGGATAAACTCGCCCCTACAATTTTGTTGCTACATGTCTGGCCTGGAGGCATAAAGCCGCCCCTACGATGTCTCCTTCATGACTATCAACTCATTGACCAAACAGGGCAAATCCTAACTGCACAGCTTGCAACATTCAAGACGCATGATAGTCCGGGCTGTCTGCGTTTGTTCATTGGCTCCGTCATCTTTCGTATCCAGAGCCCAGGTCGCCTGGATGGATCCTCCAAAATCGAATTGTCTCTGCTTGGCGCTTTGATATTCGGATTCTTGCTCCTGGAGCAGCGAATCAAAATCAAGCTCAAAAGGTTCATCTGCATAGGCTCCTGGAAGAAAACAAATGGATACGAAAAAGCAGAAAAAAAGTAATAGCTCACCGCAAAGGCGCAAGGTTCTGAAGACTATTTTCAATCGACAATCGACAATCCTAAATTTCTCAATTCCTAAATTTTCTTACCACTTCAACAACCTTTAAGAAAAGTTATAAATTCAGCCAGTTAACGGTGGGCAATGCCCACCATTTTCGGCTATTAAATTAGCCGCCTTCGGTTAGACTCTTCTTGACAGTACAAATATGCCTGCTCTGGAGCGTTCCGCCCTCTAAAAAATGCCCAGCGACTTCAAAAAAGCGCCCAGCACTCCGATAATGGAGATGCTAATGGCAATAGTGAACATACGCAGGGTGAAGGACCTCTGGTTTTCATCTCTATGTTCCAATTTGTCCCCCAGACGATCGATGGAAGCGATAATCTGCTCAAAACGCTTATCCACCTGTTCAAAGCGTCTATCCACCTGTTCAAAGCGTCTATCCACCTGTTCAAAGCGTTTGTCCATATCCGTTTTGATGTTATCAAAGCGTTTGTTCACATCACCGCGGAAATCCTTGAGATCAACTTTCAGGTCATCAATTTGCTCCTGCATGTGGTCAAAACGGACCTCAAAGTACTTTGAAGTGGGAATAATATTGGCTACCAGAACATCCATGGTTCTCTTGTCAAGGGTCAAGCCCTCTTCTTTTTTTTCTTCAGACATACAAATTGCTCAATTCTTTTTCATCGTTAAAATTCTTAAAGACAGTATACGCCAGCCCCTCGCCCCCTTCAAATGGGGAATATATGAGCCATCAATGATAAAAACAAGATTGTTTGCTCTCTGCGCTTTGGCTTTGTGGTGAACGGGTGCAAAAATATTATAAATACAATTAAAATGCAAGCGGAAGTTAAGGTCATCATTTTTAAAAAAGCTGTGTTCTTTGATCGTGTTATTATTAGAGAGTACAGCCGCAACGATATTCTGTGTTAAAACCCTTGACTTCCAACATCTGCTTTGTATATAGATATTTCATGCAACAGACCAATGAAATCAAGGTATCACTAAAACGTGAGTATGACCTGTAAATGGCATTTTATAAAAAAGCATTACAGGAGTTTGAGAAAAAATATCAACTCAGCACCCAGACTTTCTTAGAAAGGTTTGAGGCTGGTCAAATGGGAGATGGCGCTGATTATTTTGACTGGTACGCCTTTGCAAAACTCCTTGCCCGGTGGCGGGAAACACAGCCTGCAATTCGTTCAGTAATCCAGTGATACAAAGATTTGTTGAAGACATTGAAAAAGCTATTGCCTCCTCATCTATTGTACTGTCCTCAAATGTTCAAAAATATTTTGGCACTGCCTTAGAAACAGTCTATCTGAAAGGCGAAGAGATGTTTTTTTACCACGAAGAGCGCGAAGAACACAAAGAAATTATATAACTACTTAGGTTCACGGTTCCACGGTTCACGATTGATTGCCTTGACCTCTTCATTAGCTTAGCGGTAATTTTTTTTTGCTTTTTATAAGTTTATTACCTTCGGTTTGCTATGGTAGCTGAAAGTACCCCCATCTGTCAATCTGATTTTTGGAAAGCTTTATGTCTGTCCTGACCCCCGATTCCCGATCCCTGACCCCCAATAAGCGCTTAAATAAGCATTTTTTTAACCCCAGAAGTAGTTGGAGTAAAATTTACAATTTACAATTAGCCGTTGATTATTGACAATTTATGGTGATAAATTAAGTGGTTATCGACAGTGACGCATTTTGTATAATAATCAATTGTGAATTACTAATTATTAATGATTTTTCCCCTGACCCCCAACCCCTGTTTTTATCAGCCGCTTAATTTCGTCAATATTTTGTCGGCAGGTTTCCATTCCGATCTGCATAAGTTCATTGCCTTTATGAAAATCATCCCATGCATAACTGTTGACTTCAGGATACAGAACTATGTCCGCCTTTTGTGCAAAGTCGCTGGTTGCATGGCTATAGACTATATTTACAGTCTTTGAAAGAACTCCTATAATACTTGGACGTCGAACCTTTTGCTGAGCTTTTTGATCTGATTTTTGTTCAATGCAGACTGCTATAACGATATCCGCACCTTTTTGTATCAACACGTCAACAGGCACCGGGTTCAGCAGTCCTCCATCAACCAGCCATCTGCCATTAAGATTTACAGGGTTGAATATGCCGGGTATGGAGATGCTGGCTCTAACAGCCTTACTGACATTTCCTTTTTCAAGCAGGATTTCTTCTCCTGAATCAATGTCAACTGTTACAATATAGGCAGGTATCATAAGGTCAAGAAAATCCGCATTTTTTAAGGCATTTCTAACCATTTTTAATATTTTTTGACCTCGAATAATGCCTTGGAGCGGAATTGTATAATCGAACAGCTTTCGTTGTGCCTGTAATTTTGTGGGGAACTGGTCAATAGTCAGCTTTTTGGTTATATCGACAGATGCGGTTCCGGCATATATGCTTCCAACAACTGCTCCCATGCTGGTGCCGGCAATCATATCTATATGAATTCCTTGTTCTTCAAAAACTTTCAATATGCCGAGATGCGCCCATCCTCGTGCGGCTCCTGCTCCTAATGCCAGGCCAACACGTATCCTTCCTATCTCACGGGCAACTGCCCTTGGTCCCTGTATCGGAAAGCGTTTTTTAACATCAATATTGCCGGAAATAGCTGAAGCTGTTTTATGAACCCATATGGCAGGCGTTTCCGGCAGTTTCAATTCGCATTCTAGCTTATCTCTGGGTATTCCTATATTACCGGCCAAATGGCTGACACCCATTTTAATATTATCTAATATGCCGTTGCATTCGCCGGATATGGTTGCGATTTTTTCTTTTATTTCAGAAAGAGCATCCGGAGTGTTTTTGAGCAGTATAAGCACCTTGTCGCTTAACCTGAGCACTCTATTTCCAAGTACGCCAAAGTTGACAGGGACATTAAATAGAATAATATGAAAATGCTTTCTAAGCAGTTCCATTATTTCAGGCATATTTGTTTCAAATTCTTCCCAGTATTGTCTGTCATGTATTCTTGGCAGTAAAAAAGCCATAAAACCGGAGGGGTAAGAAAACCAGGCCTGCTCAAGTACTTTTTCATATTTATTGGAAAAGTTCTTTATCAGCTCAGGTTCCGGGCAATGTGCACGTTCAAGGCCATAGTTGGAGATTTTATTTTCATCCTTGATTTTAAGTTCTATTAATAATATTTTTTTGTGTGCTTCGTTTGAAAGGTGGTAGGCTAGGCTATATAGAAAGTGTGATTTGCCAAGCCCAGGATGTGTGGCGGTCATTGCAAAAAAAGTTGGCAAAGGTTCGTTAAGCGCTTGCTGATTGCTTTCTGCAAAACGGTGTGCATACAAGCGGCTAAGATATAGCCCTATGCTTGGATTTTTATGAAGCAACTGATCAAAATCATGCCGCTTTAATCTATAGAGGTTTGCATCAAGAATGACTTTTATTGTGGCTGAACGGGCTTTACCGGTTAAGAGAGATAGTTCTCCAAAAAAATCTCCTCTGTGAAGATATGAAACAAACATTTCATTGCCTTCTTGAGCAATATAAACACCAACAGAACCGGATTTTATAATGAACATTGTATCACCCGGCTCTCCTTGTTTACAGATAATGTCTCCTTTTTTTACTGATACCGGTTCAAATAATTTAGCTATCCAGCGTAATTGATTGTAGGGAATTGAGGAAAAAAGAGGTATTTTTTCAAGAAAAGATCTAAGTTCGTTGTCGGTAAAAGTTGCCATTGCTATAAACTTTCAGAGGATTTTGCCGGATTGTATAATTTCTATTTGATATTATTAAAGATATATTATATTTAGTCAATAGAATTTCTGTAGCTACTCAGGTGGATAGACTGAAGCTGGAAGGCTGTCAGAGAACTTCAGTCTAACACGCTATTAATGTATCTTCTCAAAAAGTCCGACCGTTAGCAGCTACCCTGTTTTGTCAATGAGTTGGTCGTGATGAGAAATCTCTCGTAGGGGCGGCTTTACGCCGCCTGCCGAGTCGATTCAGGCGGGGTAAACCCGCCCCTACGGCTGTAATTCCGAATATTGCCCGAACTTTTTGAGAAGTTACTTAATCAGCTAAGTTTGTCAAAGTACTTAGGCTTTTTGTGCAAAAGTCCTTGAATGGCTTAATTCGAGCCTTGCGAGATGATTGATATACTTCAGTCTTCAGCCTATCCACCTTAATATTTAAACTAACGAAATGGCCGGCATGGGTAAAGAAATAAGATACCAGGACAAACCATGGCTCAATCAGTATGAAAAGGGAGTTTCGGAAAAGATTGAGTTCGAAGAAACATTTTTACATGAGTTTTTGGAAAGATCTGCCGGCAAATCACCGGATAAAACAGCTTTAATTTTCCAAGGATATAATGTTACATATCGTGAACTGAATGATATGGCAAACCGATTTGCTGCCTGTCTTATTGATTTTGGAATAGATAAAGGAGATAGTGTAGCCATTTTATTGCCGAATGTTATTCCTTGTGTCGTTAGTTACTATGCCATATTAAAGATAGGCGGTATAGTGGTTATGAACAACCCTTTGTATTCAGACCGGGAACTAAATTATCAATTCAATGATGCAGGTGCAAAAGTTTTGATCACTCTTGATTTGCTTGCTAATCGAATGATAAATCTGAGGCCTGAAACAGAGATAAGGCAGATATTTTATACTTCTATTGGTGATTACCTGCCATTTCCAAAGAACTTATTGTTTAAGTTTGTGGCCAAAAAGAAAAAACTGGCGGCAGATGTGAATTCTTCTGAAGATGTTTACAGATGGAAA